>DAISIS010000238.1:7175-8415 GCA_036821925.1 Pirellulaceae bacterium | reverse complement strand
CCCGTCTGCGCCGTGCGGGCCGGGTCCACGGTGTACCGGTCGGTCAGCACTCCTCGGTCCCACACGTCCCACACGTCCACGCTCGAGTGCCGCCGGGGAGGGGTTCGCGCCGGTCCGAGGCGGAAATGGATGTTGAGCTCTAAGGCGGTTTTCGAGTACTGTTCCCCCACCCAACCTCGAACCGCATGTCGTGGGAGCACCGAGATATGAGCTCGTTTGTCCCGGCTCTGGAAGCCTGGGTGCCGCAGCACAGCGGTGCCAGCCCGGCGGATCAACCGGCACTGCCATCCTTCGCGGCGCTGCCGGCATTTGAGCCGCGTCAGTCCGTGCTGGTCTCCTGGCCGGTGCGTGTGGCGCAGGCCGCCGACCGCGTGGTGGCGCGGGCTCTCCCGGCACGCCGTCCGCCGAGTCCCGGGAGCGGCGGACTGGCGGAGATCGCGTTAGCCGGACTCGATCGCTGCTGCTGGCTGATCCCCTATCACCAGGAAGTCGTGGTGGCCGCTCGGGCACGCCTGCGCATCGAGCAAGCCATCGCGCGACGCGCGGACCGGTACCGGCGGTTCCTGGAGCTGAAACGGGCGATGGCCGACCGGCCCCTGTCCGCCGGCGCTGACGGCACAGGTCAGCTGCACCTGAATCCGGCGAACTGCTGGATTCGCTGGAGCACCGAGCCGGACGCGGCGGCAAGCAGCCGGCTGTCGGGCAGCGCCTTGTTCTTCCTGGATGGCAGCGATCTGCGCGGCATCCGCATGCGACTTGAAGGGCAGGTCCTGATCAACGAACTGGCCGACTACGAGCCCTGTACGGTTGCCCAGTGGGCGCGCCTCTCAGCGCTGGTCGACGCCCCTCAGCTCATGCAACTTGCGCGCCACTTGATCGACATTGGACTGGTCGCTCACACTTGACGCGCGGGATCGCAGATTTCTCGAGTTCGGCACAGGATTTGTATCTGATTTGTGTCGCATGCCACGCAGAAAACTGCCGATTTAATTCTCCGTTGAGTGCTTCACGGTTGACTGTGAAGTACAATACCACCAGAGGCTCAAATTCTTCCGGTCGTGATTCCGACAGAGGGACCAAAAGAAACGCGTTGGCCAGGATCACCAAACGGCTTGTGCAGTAGCACGCCAGATCCTCGCCTTTCTCGCAGCGACTCCATTTGTCGCAATTGGCCGGAAGTTTGAGATAGGAAAGGCTGTGGCTTGAGCCAGCACTGCTGGATCAGTCACAGCCTTTTTTT
>DAISIS010000238.1:0-7075 GCA_036821925.1 Pirellulaceae bacterium | reverse complement strand
TTGTGCGTGGCCTGGCTGCCCGCGTCTACTGGACGGCCAACATGGCCAGCTGCAGCAGCGTGATCAGGTCCAGCGCGTTGTGGTGCAGCACGCTGCGCATCAGCCAGGCGTCGCCGGTGCGGACGAAGTCGTGATACGCGGCCGGGATCGCGTGGCCGGGAATGTCTTCCTCGCGCCGCCGGCGGCAGACGTGCCGTTCGAGCGTCTGCAGGCGGCAATCGGGGAGCCGGCCGCCCCAGCGGCGCCGCGCATGGTGCAGCAGGTCGCAGTGGATCAGAGCCGGTCGCGGATCGCCGCGCTGCGCTGGTGGCGCGCAGCCGGCCGCCGCGGAGGCGGCAGGCGCAGACGCGGGCGCGGCACGCGGGTCCTGGCCGAGATGGTGCAGCGTGCTGCGGTCGTGCACCATGGGCCAGTCGAAACTCTTGCCGTTGAAGGTGACCAACACCTGTTTCCCGGCGGCCAGGGTCCACAGCGTGTGGAGGAGCGGTTTTTCTTCCGCGTACGTGCGTGCCAGCAGTTGCGAGAGCACCCAGCAACCGTTCTGTTCGTGCAACAGGCCGGCCAGGAAGATGGGCGAACCGGCAAAGCCGCAGGTTTCCAGGTCCAGGAGCAGGACCTGGCCGGGCAGGCTGCGGAGGAACGCCTGCAATTCCGCCGGTCGCCGGTGGGCCTGTGTGCGGAGTTCGTCGAGCCGGACCTGCTCGCGACTCAACCACTCGGCCCCGTGCGGCCAGAGGTCCCAGAGCCGTCGTTCGCGCAGCCAGTGTCTGCCCCACGCCGTGTCCACCTCGCAGCCGGGCGGCAGCTGTGACATATTGTCGTCCGGCGTCTCCGGCCGGAGCTCCTGCGCGGCGTCCTGCGCAGGGCACGGCTGCGGCGGTGCGAGCGGCAGGGTGCTGCGCGCGAGCTGACTCAAGCGTGAAAGCACGTCGTCGGTCAACATGGGTCAGCCGTCTTCCCCGCGGCCGCGGTCTGCTCCGCGGCGCACAGCAGATCCAGCAGCAGCTGGGTGGCCGCTTTGTCGGGAACCGGGTAGCCGCGCGTCAAGTCCGGATCGCTGTGGATGGCCGGGCGCAGATTGGGCAAGCCGACGCAGCTCGGGCAGCCGGCATCGCAGGGGCACTCGCGGACCAGCTGCCGGCAGATCACCAGGAGCTTCTCGAGCAGCGCGTATCCCTTCTCGCAGTATCCCAGCCCGCCGGGATAGCGGTCATACAGGATCAGGCTGCTCGCCCCCAGATTCCTGCTGTCCACCACGCCGCTGATGTCGCGGCTGTCACACATGGCGATCATCGGCAGCGCGACGACGGCCAGGTTCCGCAGCCCGCACAGCCCTTCACTCGGGCGATAGCTGGCCTGCTGCAGCGCGCTCCGCACAGACTCGTCGGGGGTCAGCCAGCAGGCGGTGGTCGGCAGCCGCTGGGCCGGCAGATCGACCGTCCCGTACCCCACATTCTCGCGCGTGGCGAAGCGGATCTTCTTGAAACCGACCGTCTTCCAGCTCACATCCACTTCGCCGTAGGCCAGCAGGGCCAGGGCCGGCACGCGGCGCTGGCACGTCTGGCGCGTGATGTCCACACTGCTGTCGAGCACCGCCTGGGTGTAGTAGTCCATTTCGTGCCGCTCGACATAGGCGACGCGGCCTTCCCAGTCCAGTTCGCGCACGAAGTACGATTCGCCGTTGTGCAGGTAGACCGCTTCGGGGTACACCAGTTCGGGAGCGCTGATCGCATCCACATTCGCAATGACGTGATGCGCGGCGGCCGCGGCAGCCGGCGCGAGCACCGCGGCACCACCGCCGCCCGATTGCGCCGCGCGCTGCGCGCGGCTGTCGCTCACCTGCTGCGATGACCGGCCGGCTGCCACGACCGTGCTGCCGCGCTGAGCGCGGGGCGGCTGAGCGCGCAACACGATGCTGAACGTGTTGTCGCTCATGTGCCGCAGACTGATCTGCTGCGCCGGATTGACCGCGCCGCTGTAGTAGTACTGGCCGTCGATGTGCGACAGCTGGTGAGCGTCGCACAGGATCGCTGCCACCGCCGGTCCGCTGCGCGCGAACGACGACACGGTTGGCTCATCGAGCGGCAGTTCGAAGGCGGCGGCCTGGAGGTGCCGCGCCAGGACATACGGATTCTCAGGATCCACGACCGCATGTTCGGGGGACTGGGCGAAGAAGTAGCCGGGGTGCCGCGCCAGGTACTGGTCCACCGGATCATTGCCCGCCAGCAACACGGTCAGGCTCTCGCCGTGCCGCCGGCCGCTGCGGCCGGCTTGCTGCCAGGTGCTGGCGATGGTGCCCGGGTAGTGGAGCAGCAGGGTGACGTCGAGCGAGCCGATGTCAATCCCAAGCTCCAGCGCGTTGGTGGCGGCCACCCCGCGCAGGCGTCCGGCAAACAGGTCCTGTTCGATCTCCCGCCGCTCGTGCGGCAGATAACCGCCCCGGTAGGCGCGCATCTGAGCAGCCAGCGGCGAGCCGGCGTGGCGCAACGCCTGCTGCACGAAGCGATTGACCAGTTCCGTGGCCTGCCGGGTGCGCGTGAAGGTGAGCGTCTGTGCGCCGCGCTGCATGGCCTGGGCCATCAGCCACACCGCATCGTCGGTCGCGCTCCCCCGCGCCAGCGCATCCCGCTGGGCCGCCGCCGGGTTCCACAACGCGAAATACTTCCGCCCGCGGGGCGAACCGTCGTCGTCGATTACCGACACCGGGCGGCCCGTCAGACGCGCTGCCAGTTCGCCCGGATTGGCGATCGTGGCACTGGCCGCCAGAAACACCGGGTGGGCCCCGTAGTGGGCACAAACGCGGCTCAACCGCCGCAGCACACAGGCGACGTGCGCACCGAGAATCCCCCGGTACGTGTGCACTTCGTCGAGCACGACGAACTTGAGCGCGCTGAAGAAGCGGCTCCACTTCGGATGATACGGCAGGATCGATGCGTGCAGCATGTCCGGATTGGACAACACCAGATTCGCTTCCGCCTTGATGCGCCGCCGCTGCGCGGTCGGAGTGTCGCCGTCATACACGCCGGGATGCACCCCCGCGAATGCATCGGGCGCGGCCGCCAACAGCTCCAGCTGACCTTTGAGCTGATCCTGCGCCAGCGCTTTGGTGGGAAACAGGTACAACGCGCGCGCTGCGGGATCTGCCAGGCAAGCCTCGAGAATCGGCAGGTTGTAACACAGCGTCTTGCCGCTCGCCGTGCCGCTCACCACCACCCAGTCGCGCCCGTCCCGCGCGGCATCCAACGCCTGGGCCTGATGCACGTAGAGTCGCTCGATGCCCGAGGCTGCCAGAAGACGCCGCAGCCCGTCCGGCAACGGGCGGCGCGGCTCGGCATAACGCCCCGCGCGCTCCTCCAGTTGCTCCACATGTACCAGCTGGCCCGCGTAGCCAGACTGGCTCTCGATCTCACGCAGAAATGACGCCACATCCATGCAGGTGCCTCCTGGATAGCGTCGGCTGTGGGCTGGCGGTCCGCCGCCCCGGCCAGCCAGTACCCGAGGTGCTACTAAACATGCGTCTACTATACGAATCCTGAGATTCAGGGCAAGAGCAGGCGGCGGGGGGGCAGTGGGCCGGGACGGATGCCCCCGCCCCCGCACGATCGGTGCATCCGGCTAATCCCGGTCGACCGGTCAGGTCCGAGCATCTTCTGGCCGCAAATGGGCAAACAGCCGCGTGGGGCGAGGTACGTTTTTGTCATGAAACCGCATGCCCAAACCTGGTGCCTCCAGAGCCTGAGCGTCCTGTGCCTGGCTGCTGCGCCGCTGTGCCTGGCAGGGTGCGGCGGGGAGCCGCCGGCGGCGGCCTTCGATGCCACCGCGCTGCTGGCACACTACGAGCAGCAGCGGCAGCGCCACGACCCCCGCGCGTACAGCGAAGTGGATCTCGGGGAATTCACCGTCGCCTGGCGCGAACGGGCCCCCGCACCGGATCCCGCCACGCCGGCCGACGCGCCTGCAACCGCGCCGAACCCGGCTGCCGGAGACGACCAGGCGGCTGTGCGGCCGCAACCGACCTGTCTGATCATCCGCTTCCACCTGTATGGCGTGGTCGCCGACGATCGCCTGGAGGAGTTCTCCCGGCTGCTCGAGACACATGGCGAACGCGTGCGGAGCAACATCCGCGAGGCGGTGCAGGGGAGCGATCTGACACAGCTCAACGACCCAGCGCTGGGCTGGCTCAAGTCCGAACTGATCCAGTCGATCAACCAGAGTTTGCAGACGCCCATCCTGCGCAATGCGGTGTTTGGCGAGTTCGCACTTGATCGCGGCTGAGCCGGCCGGGGCCGTACCCGTATCGTTCCAGCTCCAGAATTCGAACACATGATCTCAACGCTGCCGCCGACATCCCGAACCAATCGACTCACCGCGTGGTGGGAGCGGAGTCTGTTCGCCACCGTGCTGCTGACCTGTGCGCTGGCCATGTCGCTCAACCTGGCTGACCCGGATTTCTGGGGTCATGTCCAGTACGGGCGGGATGCGCTGACCGGCGGACTGCCGGCGACGGCCACGTACACATACACGGCGGAAGGGTACCCGTGGGTCAATCACGAGAATCTCGCGGAGTACCTGATGGCGTGGGGAGTCGACGGGCCGGGACCTGGTGGCATGCTGGTGATCAAGAGCCTGCTGGGCATCGGGCTGCTGGTGCTGATCTATCGGCGTGCGGCAGGGCAGGGTGTGACCGCCATGGCGGTCTACTCCAGCATGCTGCTGGTGGCCGTCAATCTGATGCCCTCCTGGACGCTCCGGCCTCAGCTGATGACCTACGCGCTGTTCGCGCTGATGATCGTCCTGTGCGACTGGTGTTTCGCCGACTGGCGCACGCCGTGGCGCGCGCTGCTGGGGCGCCAGGCGGTGGAAGAACCGGACACTGCCGTGTTTGCCGAGTACCGCCGCCGCTGGCCCTGGCTGTTGCTGTTGCTGCCGCTGTTTGTCATCTGGACCAACGCCCACGGCGGCTTTGTGGCCGGCTTCTGCATCCTGGCCGTGTACCTGGGTGGCCGGTCGGTCGAGGCGCTGGCGCGCTACGGGCGTCGCGGTCTGCCGCTGGTGGCCTGGCTCGCGACCGTTGTGCTGGCCTGCGGGCTGGCCACGCTCGTCAACCCGTACGGGATCGAGCTGCACCGGTGGCTGTTCGGCGCGATGCAGGTGCCGCCGCCGGAGATCATGGAATGGCACCCGCCGAAACTGCTCAGCCTGGCGTGGTCACCCTGGTGGGTCATGCTGGGGGTCTCGCTGGTGGCGCTGAGCGGCACGCGGCGGCCGCGCGATCTGGTCCAGCTGACACTGCTGGGCGTCACGATGTGGCAGGCCTGCGAATACCGGCGGCACATCGCGTTCTATGCCATCCTGTTCGGATTCTGGATGCCCGTCCATGTGGACTCCTGGCTCCGCCGCCTGCGGCGCACGCGGTCGCGCGACGTGCGGTTCGAGCGGCTCTCGCCGCGCGTGCAGTGGGCACTGCTGGGCACGCTCCTGCTGGGCATGGGCCTACTGAGCTGGAAACTGGCTTCCCGTCTGCAGCAGATTCCGGTCCCGCGCGACGGCTACCCCGTGGCTGCGTTCCAGTACATCACCGATCGGAACCTGCAGGGGCACCTGGTGGTGAAGATGAAGTGGGCGCAGTACGCGGTGGCCGCGTTCGGGCCGGCCTCGACCGAACGCCCGCCGCTGCAGGTCGCGTTTGATGGCCGCTTCGACACCTGCTACCCGCAGGAGGTGCTCGACATGTACTTCGATTTCGAGATCGGCCAGGTGCCGCTGACGATGCGGCGCCGCAGCCCGCATTCGCCGCCGGTCGACGGGGGCCGGATCCTGGCATACAGGCAGCCCCACCTGGTGCTGATCGACCGCCGGGACCCGCATCCCGTGCAGGTGATGGAGCAGCATCGCGATCGCTGGATTGAGCTGTATCAGGACGCGGTCGCGCAGCTGTGGGGGCGGCGCGACGTGTACGACGATCCAGGGCATCCGCAGTATCTGCCGCAGGGCGCGCGCACCATCGGCGATGCGCCGCAGACCGGCGCGGTGCCGTGGCCGGCGCTGCCGCGCCGCCCGCCGCCGCCTCACGCGCTGGCCGGCGTGGCCTCCCCCTGAACCCATAGCCTGACGGCAAGCCCCGGCGCGACGGGGCGCCGGACATTTACTGGTACCCAGCACCAAGGAACTGATCGTGATGACTCCGTTCTCGCACCAGGATGACACCTGCAGCCCTCCGGCGCCGGCCGTGATAGGACCCGATCGCAATGACGCGTGCGCGCCAGCCTCCGCGGTGGTCGACCGTGTCGACAATGCACTCGACCGCCTCGAGACGCTCAGCGCGCTGCTGGATGACGAGCCGGCGTATCTCGTGCGCCCGCTGGACTTCGCACTGCCGGCCAATTTCAAACTCTCCGTGGTGATTCCGGTCTACAACGAAGAGGCGACCGTGCGTACCATCCTGGCCCGGGTCTGCCGTGTGCCGATCCCCAAAGAAATCATCCTGGTGGACGACTGCAGTACCGACGGGACGCGCGCGATCCTGCAGACACTCACCGGCGTCCCCGGCCTCCAGGTCATCTGCAAACCGCACAACGAAGGGAAGGGGGCGGCGCTGCGGACCGGCTTCGCCGCGGCCACGGGGAATGTGATCGTCGTGCAGGACGCCGATCTGGAATATGACCCGCGCGACTTCCCGCAACTGCTTCGGCCGATCCTCGACGGCCATGCCGACGCCGTGTACGGGTCGCGATTCCTCGGCGACGTGCCCCGCGATCCGTCCTGGCTGCACCGCTTCGGAAACTCGCTGCTGACACGCACCTCCAACCTGTTCACCGGCCTGCGCCTGACCGACATGGAAACGTGCTACAAGGCCTTCCGCCGCGAAGTGCTGCGCGGGGTCCAGATCTGCCAGAACCGGTTCGGCTTCGAGCCGGAGATCACTGCGAAACTGGCCCGCCGCGGCGCACGCGTCGTGGAAGTGCCGATCCACTACCAGGCACGCAGCTATACGGAAGGCAAGAAGATCGGCCTCCGCGACGCACTCAACGCACTCTACTGCATCGTGCGCTACTGGTGGGGAGGATAGTTGTCT
>DAISIS010000237.1:0-8441 GCA_036821925.1 Pirellulaceae bacterium | reverse complement strand
CCGGCCAGTGTCAGACTCCACGCCTGCCCTTCGGCGATGGTCGGATTCAGCACTGTCAGTTGCGGCGCTTCGTTCGAGCTGCGGACGACAACGGTGAACGACTGCACGTCGCTGGCTTCCGCACCCGGATTGCCGTTGCCCGTGTCAGTGACTTGCACACGGGCCGCGTAGCTGCCGGTGTCAGCCGCTGTGGGCGTCCACTGGAGAGTGACTGTCCCGTAGGCCGCGCCCGGCACGAGCGTCGCAGCGGCCGGAAGCCCGCTCAACTCGAACGCCAGGCTCTCACCGTCCGCGTCACGCGCTCGGAGCGTCAGCGCAAGCGGCTCACCCACCACGGCTACCACGCTGCCCACGTAGTCCAACTGCGGCGGGACATTCTCCGTTTCCACGGATACGACAAACGTGCGGGCAACGCTCCGCCGGTCCGCCCCACCCCCACCCCCGCCGTCATCCACCGCCTCCAACACGATGCTGTAATCACCACGGTCCTGCAGCCGCGGCGCGAAATCAAAACGCCCTTGTCCCTGTCCGAGGTCCGTGAACGTGACGAAGTCGGGCAGCGGGTAACCCGGCAGGCCGCTGCGCGCGCTGAGCGCGAGCGTATCGCCATCCGGATCGGCAACAAGAACGGGCAACGACTGCGGTACACCGCCCGCGACGGCGATGTTGCCCAACTCGGGCAGCACCGGTGGCCGGTTGCTGTTGCGTACGGTGATGCGCGAGGTGACACTGGCCGCGAGGGGAATGACCGTTCCATCACCGTCGTCCGTGGCGGTGAAGACGACGGCGTACTCACCCGCATCCAGATAGCCGGGCAGCCAGCCGAACATCGTCGTGTCGCTGTCGAAGGTGGCACCAGGGGGCAGTCCGGAAACCTCGTAGACCAGCCCCGTTGGCCCCCCCTCCAGCCAGAGCAGCGTGCCGTCCGAAGCGCGCTGCGGCGGTCCGTACGCCGGATGGTCGGGGTCCAGGGCCGTCGCCTGGAACGCAACCGGTTCACCTTCATACACGACCCAGCTCTCCACGTTCGTGAATCGAGGAGCCGCGTTGGCGTTGAGCACATGGAACGTGGCCACGACAGTGGTTTCCTCGTCACCGTCGCTCACCGAGACCGGCACGCTGTAATCGCCAAACTGGTGATACCCAGGTGTCCACTGGAACAATCCGCTATACGGGTCGATCAGCGCGCCAGCTGGCAGGGCGTGGCTGAAGTACGTGATATCATCTCCGTCCGGGTCGTTCCCCTGCAGGTAGAACCGCACCGTCTCCCCTTCCTGCAGAGTGCGTGCACCTGGCGTGGCCAGCTGCGGCGCACGGTGTCCTTGCGCAATGAACAGGTCGATGCTGTCCGACACCTCGTTGATGCCATCGCTCACCAGGAACGTCACTCCTGGGTAAGTGCCGGCAGATTCGTAGTCCGGCGTCCAACGGAAGATCTGAGTGAGCGGGTCGAATGTCGCGCCGGCCGGCAAGTTGCTGGCAGTCAGGGCCAGCGGGTCTCCGTCAGGATCCACCGCTCCCAACGCGAAGGCGATCGGCAGCCCCTCGATGCCGTCAAGCGATTCGGGCAGCGGACTCAAGAGCGGCGCCCGATTGCCTCCGTCGACCACGATCGAATACGACTGCAGGCTGAGCGCGCCGAGCGAATCGAAAGCGGCCAGGACGACGTCGTTGATGGCGGGGCTCTGCGCTGTGGGCAGCCAGTTGACCGTACCCGCGACCGCGTCCACCGTCATGCCGGCCGGCCCGCGATAGAGCAGATAGACGACAGCGCTGCCGTCCGGGTCGTGTGTCTGAGCTTGATACGCATACTCCGCGCCGACGGTGGCGCTCTCGAGTGGCTGACTGTCAAACACAGGCGCCTGATTTGCCCCCTGCTGTGCCGAAAACCAGGCGGTGTAATGGATGCTGTAGTCTCCTGGATTGTGGATCGTCACAGTGTGACCAAGCGTGCTCTCACCCGGAGCGAGCGCGGCGCCGGCGGCCAGTGACGAGGACAGGTCGATCAACCACTGGCCCCCCGGCGTCAGCCCGGCCGCGTCCTGCGGCACCCCGGCATAGCCGTCAGCCGGATCGAGCATCAGAACCAGCGGCAGCAGCAGGTTGCGGTCCCCCAGGTTCGTGACCACCACGTCGTACGATACCGTCTGGTCGCTGCGGTCTGCGCGCGTGAGCGAGAACTCGATGTCCACCACCGTGGACAGATCGGATACGGCATCAAACGCAGCGACATAAGTCGCCGGCAGGGTCAGACCATCGGTGCTGGCCACCCGGCTGATCTGCAGCTCGTAGTGGCCGGGCTGCAGCACCGGCGTGGTGAGCAACACCGTGCGGGTGTCTGCCACGTAGGTGGCCGACCGCAAGCGGACCGCGTCCAGACCTGGGCCAATCAAGTAGTAGTTGTCCAGATTCAGCACTGACGTCGGCTGATCGGAATCCCCGATGAACATGTCGCGATCAAAGACGACCGCCAACTGCGGCCAGGGGAGCGCGACGACCGCGTTGTGCGGTGGGTTCGTGGCGATCACCGTCGGCGCGCTCAGCAGGCTGAGCACATCGACCTGATGCGATTGGCTCAGCAGCATGCGTCCGTCCGACGTGGTCGTCACGACGTCTCCGCGCGTGCCGCCGCTGGCGACCGCCACGTGGCGCATCGTCGCCAGCTCCACCATGGTCAGCTCGCTGCCACGGGCAGCCTGGCCCGCGTTCCCCACCGGGCCGGCGTTGTGGGAGACCAGCAGCAGTCCTTCCAGCACCGTGCCGGCCCGCCCGAAGGCGATTGAGTCAACTGCTTCGTCAAACGTAAGGATGGTCTCCGCGCGGCGCCGATCGTTGAACCGGACCACCTGTGTGCGATCGGGCCAGGTGGTGCCCCACAAGTCGCCCTGTGCGTCGAAGGCGAGGCAGCCAACCCGCAGGTCGCCGTCGCGGCTGTAATGCGCGAACGTCTGCGTGATCGGATCAAAGACTTCGACACCGTCCGCAGAAGACACGTACACCAAATCCGTCCCCGGCTCGATCGCCAGCGCGATAGTCAGCCCGTCGCCGAACTGGTTCAGAACGGCGCCGGTGGCCGGGTCCAGCTGCAGCAGTGGTCCGCCACCGGTGGTCGCCCACAACTGGCCCGCCGAATCGAACGCCAGGTTGAAGATGGGGAAGTCCAGAGCCGCCCACGGCACGCCGACCTCCCCGCCTGTGCGGCCGAAGCGATACAGATCGCTGCGTGCCGGACCGCCACTGACCAGAATCGAACCGTCGGGTGCTTCCACGATGGCCATCGGCCCGATCGCAGCGTGGCTCGTTTCAAACCCTGTGGCGAACGAGTGCGCGACGAACGGACGCAGCACCTCGCGGAACTCCGAAACGCGTTGGGCTGCTGCCGGCGCAGGAACGCCCTGTTCAGCCTGGGCGAAGTGCGGATTGGCCGCAGGTGCCGGGCTCGGTGCGGGGGCGATCCCGAAGTTCGGCGGCGTGGTGCTCGGGACGCTGGCCGCTGCCCCGAGCTGAGCGCGCGATCCATCGTCGGGGGTCGTTGTGCCGGATGCCGGCGTCTCGCGGTTGCCGGCGAAGTCCGTAGCCAGCGCCAAGAACTCGTACGTGTGTCCCGGTGTTCCCGCGTAGACCTCCGCGCCGGCCGCCGACGCGACCTGCCGCTGCCAGATCCGGAAATCCCCGCCGTCTTCCGCCACGTACAACGTGACGTGCTGCACCCCGGACCCGCTCGGGTCGTCGCTCGCCAGCCAGGTAACCAGGAAGTGATCCCCCCCGGCCGCCAGCGCGGCGGCGGTGAGCGTGGTTGTGGGTGCCACCGCGTCGACCGTCTGCGCCAACTCGATCGTGTCTTCTGGCGGCGCGATGTTCGTGAGCAGGCGCGCCTGGGCGGCAATCACGTCGCCCGTGTTCGCATCAGCTGCGGCCTGGACGGTGTAGGAGACGAACCCGGCCCCGGAGCCTTGCGCATCGTTCGGGGGCAACAGGCCAATCGACGGGTCCTGCACCAGTTCTCCCGTCTGCGGGTCCAGCGCCTGGATCAACCAGGTGGCCTGCCGCGACTCCACATCCAGGCCGGCGCTGATCCGCAGCACGAATCCTTTCGCCTGCGTGAAATCGAAATCCCCCTGGAACAGCGCCCGATCGCCGGGCACGTGCACGTCGATATCACCGACCTTGATATCGCCCAGACGAAACGTGAACGGCTCGAGGTCCTCGTCCAGCTCGGTGATGATCCGGATCTCCCCAGGCCGAGCTGTCGCCGCCGGATCGTTCTGGAACCCGATCGTATAAGGCAGGTCCTGCCCCACGGGCAGAAAGCCCCCGGTGTCGACGGTCAGCGGGCCGGTCAGCGACACGGAGGAACTCGTGATGCTCTCCTGGCTGTAGTAGCTCGACATGTCCAGCGCCTGGAACGCGGACCCTTCCGCAGGTTGGAACGGGCCGTTGATCTGGAACTCGGCCGGCAGTCCCGCGGCGCGGCGGGACCACTCCACCCACGGCACGTAGACGCGCAGCGTTTCGAAGTGTGTGGGGCTGGCCAGCCCCAGGTCGTAGTCTTCAAACGCGGACAAGGCGGGAACCGGTTGCACGCCGCAGACGACGCCGCGCGACTCCCAGACTTCAATCTCAGCCAAACGCTGCTGGTGGCCATACCAGGTGCGGAGCTGGTCAAAAAACAGCGGCAGATCGCCCGCCGCCAGAATGTCACTGCCCGCCGGTCCGACCAGGACGCCACTGGCCAGTATCGCCAGCAGGCTGACCAACTGATCCTGCGCGTGCGGCTCAGGCACCTCGTCCGCGGGCGGCAGGTATCCGCTCTGCTCCAGCGCTGCGAGGTACAGCGTGGTCCAGGTCGTCTCGTCGGCCGCGATCGTCAGCAGCGCAGGGGTGGCGTCGGCATCGGCCACGATCGCCGCGCGCAGGGCGAGCGCTTCCTGCGTAACGCGGGCCGCAAACTCCTCCCGCGTCAGCGCCGTGGCGGCCGCAGTCAGATGAAAGCGGTACGGAGTCAACGCGATCTCACAAGGGGTGTACGGGAACGGCAGGCCGGACTCGTACCGCGCGTACAGCCCGTCTGCAAAGTTGTCGAGACTCGCGGGGCCACCTTCGAGCGCGCCCAGCAACTGCAGCTCCGGATACGCCGCATACAGCTCGGCACGCAGCCGCTCCCAGTTGTGATCGTTCAGTGCCTGCATGCCCGGATATGTGGACAGGTTCACCGAGAACTGCGTATAGCCTCCGGCGTGCTGGTTGAGCACGAAGCCGCCAGTGCGCAGGTTGCCGTCGATGTTCACCGTGGGGTCCAGGTCCGCCCAAGGCACGTCGACAAGCGTCTGGTCGGCGCCTCCCCGCACGTTCGACGAGATCTGTGCATACGGGAAGTCGAACAAGGCCGCGTTGGACAGCAGGTCCGGGATACCTACGTCAAAATAGACATACGGCGCGTCCAGGTTCCCGATATTCTGCAGCACAATCGTGTACGTGCCGACATCGCCGGCCAGGATGGCGCGCGGACCGCCCACACCCACCACCACTTCCGGCTCGATCGCACGCTCCACCAGGAAACGATAGGGCACCACCGCAGACTCGCCGTCGGGGTTCGTCACCCGCACGTCATACAAACCATGCGGCGCACCGGTCAGGTCAAATGTGGCGACGATCCGAGTGCTGCTCAGCACGCGGTAGTCGGCCGGCTCGTACTCAGCAAAGCCGGGGCGGACCAGTTTGACAACCGCATCCGGGTGAAAACGCGCACCTGTGATTGTCGTGGTTACGTACTTCCCGTCGCCTCCGACGTCGGTCGCCACATCCGTGATCGCCAGCGGCAGGAGCTGGGCGAGCAGCGTCACAGGCATGTTGTCTGCCGGCGCCCGATAGCCGCGCACCAGCACGTAATACGTGCCCCCCTCGGTCGCCGGCACGATCGCCGTCTGGGACGGGGCGAGCGCACCTTGATAGGCTGCATCGTAGTGCGTCCCAGTGGGCACCGCTTCCCACCGCAAGAACAGTTCGTTGGCCGCCTGCTCGCCGGTACCCAGCAGCGCGACGCGCAACGTCTTGTCGTCCGGCACCTCCAGGGCATACACCCGTTCCTGCCCCGCGCTCAACGTGGTGGCGAGCGGCACGCCCAGCTGCAGCGTGTCGACGGTCACCGCAAAGGAACTCTCAGACGCCGTGCGATTGTTCGCCTCGCCAGCGTCTTCATACACCTGGTTCAGGATGTCGGTGCGGACAAGGATGCGGTAATCGCCCGGAGTCACGGCCGGAATCACCGTGGCGAGCGTCGATCGGTACGACTCCCCCGCCGGCAGCGTCCCCCCCCACTCCACGCGGCCCAACAGCCGATCGGCCAGATCCCAGACGCCGTCGGCCGAGAGGTAGACGGCATCGTGCCACGCACCGGCCGCCACCTCACTGCTCGTGTTGGCCACCGTCCACTCGATCGACACGGGGTCGCCCGCGTGAGACGGGCCGGGTACCACCACGCTGGTGACTTCGAGATCGACAGGCGGCGGCAGCTCGATGATCAGCGGCACGGCACTCGCGCGCTCGTTGTTCCCCTCGTCCCCTTCGAGCACGTTCCCATAGATGCGTTGGCGCGCCGGGTCGGTGACAACCAGCACATAGTAAGGCCCGGACAGATCGAGCGGCAGCTTCACCGCCTGTGCGGTGTCGTACGCGGCGTCGGCCGCCAGTCCACCCGTGTGCCAGACACTGCCCAGGTAGCGGTCAGCGGTCAGGTCCAGCACCTCATCGCGCGAGAGGTAGATCAGATCGTACCAGGACTGCTGATCCTGGATCGTGTCACCGCCGAGGTTGCGGACGGTGAAATGCACGTCGATCGTCTGGCCGCGCAGCGCCCGCTCCGGCGCCTCCAGCTGCGTCACCTGCAGGTCGGGTGGCGTGACGGCGGTGATGGCCAGCGCCCAGGACGCGATGTTGTTCCCTTCGTCCTGGAATTCGGGTACCCTGCCGCGTGCCACCACGCGCGCCAGGCGGTCGACGTTGTCCCAGTCGCCCGGCCGATAGGGCTCCTCAAAGTAGATGCCCGGCAACCCGCTGCGGATCGCACCCTCCCCTCCCACCGCCCGATGCGCCGCCGTATCGGCAAAGGCCAGCAGGTAATAGTCGCCGCCGATTCCCTGCGGAATACGGACGTCGACCGTCCGCGTGTATCCCTGGCCGGCGGCCAGCACACCCTGGCGTTCGACCTCACCCAGATAGTAGTCGCCAGGGTCCAGGGTCGCATCGCTGGAGAGGAAGAAACTGTCCGTCCAGGCCGCTTCGCGCGTGGCGCGCGTACCCTGGTTGGTCACCGAGTAGGTGATGGGCACCAGCGCTCCGGCAGTGGTGTTCGGGTCCAGCGTCAGCTCCTGAATCACCAGATCGGCCTCACGATACGTCACGGAGATCGCCGCGCGCGTGAGGTTGTTGGCCGGCGCTTCAAACGGGCTCCACGTGAACTCTTTCTCTGCCAGGCGACGGTTGTCGCGCGAGCCGTACCAGGCGCTGTCATCCATCCACCATCCGACGCCCACCAGATCGGGCACGGCGGGACGGTCGGAGGCCACGTGCGGCGCGAGTTCCACGTAGAGGTAGTAGTCGCCGTTGAGTCCGGCCGGCAAGGTCGCCTCAAATTGCACCTGGTAACTCTCCCCCACTCCCAGCGGCTGTTCGTTGCTGTGCAGCACGGTGCCCAGATGGGTGGCGCGACCAGCGTCGAACTCGGCGTCCGCTGAGATCCAGATGTGATCCCGCCAGTACCGGGTGCCCGACCACACCGGGTACGAGCCAACATTGGTCACCGTGAACGTGATGGCGGTCAACTCGCCCGAGAAGTTCACCGGCTGCGCGGTGATGTCTGTCACGAGCAGGTCCGCCGGCACTGGCTGCACGACGCTCTCAATCGTGCGGCCGTTGTTGCCTTCATTCGTCTCACGGACCGCTCCGTGCGATGCGCTCGCCCATACGGTCACGGCATCCGTCATTACACGCACGTGACTGCCAGCCGCGGCCGGACTGAGCAGATAGACGCGGGACTCCGTATAACTCTCGCCCGGCCCAAGTCGCTGCTGGTGGAACACGTACTGGTCCAGCCAGTAGACGTGGGAGTCTGCCATCGGTTCCCCCGGCCCGTCCGACAGCATGACCTGATCGCACCACCCTGCGCTCGATTCGGCCGCTCCCAGCCCTACGTTGCGGACCGTCCAGGTCACGGTGTACAGATCGCCGCCGCGCGCCTGCGGCGTCACCTCCACCGATTCCACCACCAGATCGGGCTCGGGAACCGGCAGCGCGATGAGCGTGATGGCCCGCGCCTTGTAGTTGTTGTTGTCGATTTCGTGCGGGTCGTCCGGGTTGATGTTCGTGGCCAGTGTATCTTCCAGCACGGCATCGTACGGATCGGTCCACGGGGTGACGTACCAGGTCCCAGATTCGAGCCGCTC
>DAISIS010000236.1:0-8480 GCA_036821925.1 Pirellulaceae bacterium | reverse complement strand
GTCTAGCGGCCACAGCCACCGGCAGGGCGAAGGGAATGACGGATGACGAATGACGAAGCACGAAGGAAGAAAGAAGGCGCAATGACGAATGGGCCGCACGTGGTTCTCTAGGCCGCCTTCCTTCGTGCTTCGTCATTCGTCATCCGTCCTTCCCTCGTGCTTCGTCATTCGTCATCCGTCCTTCGTCCTCCCCCCTGCTCTTCATACGCCGGGCACGCCAGCGTCGTCGGTCGTCAGGGGCGGGAGCGAGAATCGCACCTGCTGGTCGGGCACGTGGACCACATCGAACTCGATTCGATCGGAGTCCCGGCGCAGCAACAAATAGATCGCGCCGGCGGCAGACCAGAAGTACGCGTAGCGGAAGGATGACGCGACGACCCGCACCAAATGCTCCCACCCGCTGATGATCGTCACGCCGGCCAGCCGCCAGCCATCGGTACCCGCGAGCTGGTGCAACGCATCGAAGCCGGCCCCCCAGGAGACAAGCCAGTAACTCAGGTACACGATCAGCTCCGCCATCCACTCCACGACGACGAACGCCGCGGAGCCGGCCAGTAGGGCCACCAGCGCGTACCAGGCATAGTGCAGCGGCCGCCCAAACGTGTAACTGAACGATCGCTGCATCGCCTCAAACACATCCCCCATCTCCTCGGTGCTCAGGGCGGCCCACATCAGCGGCCAGCCGAAGAGCAGTCCGACGAACAGCACGGCCGCCAGCAGCGCGCCGAGCAGCACGAAGCCCCACAGCAGCGCACCCACCAGCACCCCCACGTCCCATCGGAGCAGCCAGCCTACCGGGACGGACCCGAGCACCAGGACGCCCATCAGCGCCAGGGCGAACAGCGGCGATCCGACGAACGCCCCGTACCGACCGGCGACAAACCGCGCCGCATCTACCAACCCGATCCGCTCCTCCCGCCCGTACTGCATTACGGCCGTCCGCACGATGATCGCCCCGAAGAAGCCCCACACCAGCACCTGCCACAGCGTGCCGAGCGCCACGTACCCCAGCTCGCTCCACGGCCGGTCGATGTCAAACAGGTAGCGCACCGGCTGCACGCCCCCCGGAAGCACCTGGAGCATCGGGGTGATCAGCGCGCGTCCCGAGCCGGGCCAGGTCAGACGCGGCGGCGTCTGGAGTTCGGAAACCGCTGCCTGCCGACGCGGATGGACCCACACCGCGTCCAAATCGCCGGTCCGCAGCGCGGCCGTGTGCGGATCCGCCGGCGCGTCCAGCACCAGATCGGCCAGCTGCCAGCCGAGCGGCAGGAGGAGCAGCGCCACCGTGGCCACCAGCAGCAGCGGACCGCTGGTCGCCAGCCGCAGCGCGCGCACGAGCATCAGCCACGGAAACAACTCTCCCCACGCCACCTGGCGTAGCTCGTGAGTCTGCGCAGTCATGGGAGAACCTCGGGGGAATGACGAATGACGAATGACGAATGACGAATGACGAAGCACGAAGGAAGGACGAATGGCGAATGACGAGCATGCGCGGCGTGGGTCACTCGTCCGTCATCAGTCTCTCGCCATCGTCGTCTTCGTGCGTGACCGTCAGGCTATTCGTTTCGTTCAACCAGCGGTGCAGATCGACCAGCCGGCAGCGCTCACAGCAAAACGGCATCGCGTCGCTGTGCGTCGAGTCGAACGGCCGGTGGCAAGTTGGACAGGTTAGCTGGGCCATGACTGTGTCTCACACGTCGCGGGAACGCACCGGCGCACGGGCCGTCGGCGCAACGATCACGAGGCGGCCTGGCTGCTGGCGTCGGAGCTTGTCTTTTTCGGCTTGGCAGCGGTCCCGGCCCCCTTGTCGCTCTTGGCGGAGGACGAGCTGGACGTGTCTTCGGCCGCCCGCTTCTTGTAGGACTCGCTGCGATAGTCGGTCTGGTAGAAACCGGACCCCTTGAACACGACGGCCGCGCCGGCCCCAATCAGCCGCTTCAGCTTGAGTTCGCCGCATTGGGGGCATTTGCGTTTGACCGGCGCGCTGATCGACTGAAACTCCTCAAACTGATGATCGCAAGCAGTGCATTGATAATCATATGTGGGCATCACCGTGTCTCCGTGCAGAACAGCTTATCGGGAATTGGGTGCGAGGGCTACCCGGCGTGAGGGTCCGGCAAGCGGTGGGGCGTCACCGCTGTCCGGGGGCAGGCTACGACTCCCCTTCCGTGGCGCAGGGTGGTTCGGCCGACTCCGCGGCCGCCCCGCGGGGCGCGGCCACGATCACCTGGGCCGGGCGAATCACCCGGTCGTGCAGCTGATAGCCGGGCTGGGTGACAAGGCTCACCTGGCCCGGTTCGTGGTCCGGGCTGGGCAGTTGCGCAATCGCTTCGTGCACATACGGATCGAAGGCGGCGTCCTGCGCCTCGATCTGCGTGCAATGGTGACGCTCCAGCACCGTGTGCAGCTGGCTGATCACCAGCTGCACGCCCTCCAACAGGGCCGGCGCATGCTCGTGCTGCGTGGCACTTTCTACCGCCCGCTGCAGGTTGTCGATCACAGGAAGCAGATCGCGCATAAGCGGGAGGCACGCGTAGCGGAGTTCTTCGTCCAGCGTGCGGGCCATCCGTTTGCGGACATTCTCCAATTCGGCCTGCAACCGCAGATTGCGGCCCTGCAGGTCCTCGACCTGAGCCGCCAGGGCGGATTCCTCTGGGACCGCCCCAGCGGCGCCGGCCGCCTCCGCCGCCCCGGCCGCCGGGTCCGGCATGGCCGGTGCGGGGGTCTCGGGCGGCGCGACCGCCTCGGCGCGGGGCGTGGCCCGGTCAGGAGATTGAGCGTGCTGCTTGTGGGCTTCGTCTGACATCAGGCTTGGTCCTCACCAGGTTGGTCCTCGCTTGGAGCGAAGTAGTCCCGCAGCTTGTCCAGAAAACTGCGCCGATGGGGCGTCACGTCCGCCCGCTCCAACTCCGCCAGCTGGCGCAGCAGAGCTTCCTGGCTCGCACTGAGCTTCTTGGGCACTTCGATAAACGTCTGCACCAGGAGATCGCCGCGCGGTCCGCCGTTGGGATCCGGCATGCCGCGTTTGCGCAGCCGGAAGACTTCACCCGACTGCGTCCCGGCCGGAACCGTCAGCTCATCCATGCCGTCGAGCGTGGGTACCTGGATCGTCGCGCCCAGCGCCGCCTGGCTGTAGGCAATCGGCAGCTGCAGCACCAGGTGGCTGCCATCGCGATGGAACAGCGCGTGCTCGCGCACGTGGATGAAGCAGTAGCAGTCGCCCGGCGGCCCCCCGTCCGGGCTCGGTTCGCCTTCACCCGTCAGACGCAGCCGGACGCCGTTGTCGACGCCCGCGGGGATGCGGATTTCGCGTTTTACCGTCCCGGCCACAAAGCCCGAACCGCGGCACGCCTGGCACGGCTGGGCCACGACCGTGCCGGCCCCCCGGCATGTCGGACACGTCGTCTGCACGCGCAGGATGCCGGCGGCCTGCACCACCTGACCATGCCCGCCGCAACGGCGGCACGTCTCGCGCGACGAGCCGGGGGCCGCACCAGAACCCTCACACTGTGGACAGACGCGGCTCCGCTGGAACTCCACCGTCTTCGCTGCGCCCCGCGCCGCCTCTTCCAAGTCCAACGTCACGTCACACCGGATGTCGTGCCCCCGGTGAGCGCGGCGACCACGCCGCCCGCCGCCGAAGAAGTCGCCGAAGATGCCGCCGCCGAACATATCCCCAAAGGCCTCGAGGATATCCTCCACATCGTGGAACTGGGTCGCACTGCCTTCCAGTCCGGCGTGCCCGTAGCGATCATAGCGGGCCCGCTTCTCGGCATCGGACAGCACTTCGTAGGCCTCCGCGGCCTGCTTGAACTTCTGCGTGGCGTTCTCGTCACCCGGATTGCTGTCGGGATGATACTTGATGGCCTTCTTGCGATACGCTGTGGCAATCTCCTTCGCCGACGCGGTGCGAGAGACGCCGAGCACTTCATAGTAATCCGCTTTGTCAGCCATCGTCGCCATGGCACATCGGCCACCGTAAGTTCCGCACGTTCGTCGCCCAGACGCAGCGGCTGCAACTCAGACGCAGCCACCGCCGCCCGGGCGTCCACCGGCCGCCATGCACAAGCAGGCCACTTCGTGACGAAGTGGCCTGCCAACAATTGCCAGGGGGCTGCTGGTCTTCCGACCCCGTCTCAGGACGTCGCGGTGCCACGCGGGCACCGCGACCACCCCTCAATACGCCGGGCGATACGCCGGGCGATACGCCAGGCAATATTAGCTTACGCAATACTGCCTTCCACCCGCGTCTTCTTCTTGTCGTCCTTGTCGTAGGTGGTGACCAGTGCCTCGGTGGTCAGCATCAAGCCGGCGATGCTCGCCGCATTGCTCAGCGCCGTGCGGACCACTTTCACCGGGTCGATGATGCCGGCCTTGAACATATCCACGTACTCGCCGGTGTTGGCGTCATACCCGGTGTTGGCCGGCCGTTGGGACACCTCGTCGGCCACGACCGATCCGTCGATGCCACCGTTGGCGGCAATCTGTCGCAGGGGTGCGGACAGTGCCCGCAACACGATGTCGACACCGATCTTCTCGTCGCCGCGCGCGGCATTCCGCGCTGCCGTGACCGCCTCAGTGCACCGCAGCAGAGCGACGCCGCCACCGGGCAGGATCCCTTCTTCCACCGCCGCACGTGTCGCATGCAAGGCATCCTCCACGCGTGCCTTCTTCTGCTTCATGTCGGCCTCGGTCTCCGCCCCGACCGAGATCACCGCCACGCCGCCGGCCAGCTTGGCCAGGCGTTCCTGGTACTTCTCCTTGTCATAGTCGCTGTCGGTCTGCTCGATCTGCGCCTTGATCTGTTCGACGCGTTTGTCGATGTCCGACCGCTTGCCGGCGCCTTCGACAATCGTCGTCGTGCTCTTGTCGACCGTGATCTTCTTGGCGCGGCCGAGGTGCTCGAGCGTCAAGTTCTCCAGCGCGATGCCCAGGTCTTCGCTGATGAGCGTGCCGCCGGTGAGGATGGCGATGTCGCCCAGCAGCGCCTTGCGGCGGTCGCCGAATCCCGGCGCCTTCACGGCACACACGTTCAGCGTCCCGCGCAGCTTGTTGACCACCAGCAGCGTCAGCGCTTCCGACTCCACATCCTCCGCAATGATCAACAGCGGACGACCCGACTGACCGACCCGCTCGAGAATCGGGATCAGGTCGCGGATGTTGTTGATCTTCTTCTCGTGGATCAGGATGAAGGCGTCTTCCAGGCTGCAGTCCATTGTCGTCGGATCGTTGATGAAATAGGGTGAAATGAACCCCTTGTCGAACTGCATGCCGTCGACGTACTCGACCTTCGTCTCGGTGGTCTTGCCCTCTTCGACCGTAATCACGCCGTCCTTGCCCACCCGCTCCAGGGCCTCGGCCAGCAACTGCCCGATGGCCTTGTCGTTGTTGGCGCTGATCGCGCCGACGTCGGCCACTTCCGATTTCTCCGAAACCGGCTTGGCCATTTCCAGCAACCGGGCTTCCGCCGCGTCCACCGCCTTCTCAATGCCGCGCCGCAACGCAGCCGGATTCGCACCGGCCACGATGTTGCGCAGGCCTTCCCGGAAAATGGCCCGCGCCAGCACAGTGGCCGTCGTCGTGCCGTCACCCGCCAGGTCCGAGGTCTTCTGGGCAACCTCGACCACCAGCTTGGCACCCATATTCTCGAAACGGTTCTCGAGCTCGATCTCCTTCGCCACCGTCACACCGTCCTTCGTGACCGTCGGTCCGCCGTAGGACTTGTTGATGATGACGTTGCGTCCCGTCGGCCCCATCGTAATGGCCACGGTGTCCGCCAGTTTATCCACACCCTGCATCATCTTCTGCCGGGCATGGTCTTCAAAAAGCAATTGTTTCGCCACGCTTGAAGGCCCTCAACATCACATGGGTTTGTTGTTTCGATTCCGCCGGAGCACGCCACGCCGTCCTCTTGGCCCGTCGGCAGCGCCCCACCCCCGACCAGCCTATTTGATCACCTTGGCCAGAATGTCACTCTCGCGCAGGATCTTCACCTCGTCACCACCGATCTCGATATCCGACCCGCCGTACTTGCCGTAAATCACTTCGTCCCCCACGGCCACCGACAGCTCGCCCCGCTGACCGTTGTCCAGCAACTTGCCGGGACCGACCGCCACCACGATCCCACGCTGCGGCTTCTCCTTGGCCGTATCGGGCAACACAATGCCGCCAGCCGTGGTTTCTTCTGCCGCGACCGGTTCCACTACCACGCGATCATCCAGAGGTCGAATCTTGATCTTTGACATCGTCCGTATTCCTTCTCTCGTCTATGTGCCAATTGTTGGTTGTTGAATGTTGATTCTTGGTTATTGAATGTCGGTTGTTGGTTATCGCTTTTTTGCCCACCGTTCGATGGCCCGGCCTTCGTGTGCCGCGCGGGCAGGCGCCACGCCACACCCGCATGCCGGCCGTCGCATTACATCATGCCGGGCATGCCGCCCATGCCGCCCATGCCGCCCATACCGCCCATGCCGCCCATGCCATGGTCATGCGGGTCACCCGGTCCGGGCGCTTCGGGCTCTTTGGGGATATCGGTGACGAGTGCGGAGGTGGTCAGCAGCAGGCTGGCCACGCTGGCGGCGTTCTGGAGCGCTGTGCGGACCACTTTGGCCGGATCGACAACGCCGGCCTCCACCAGGTCGGTGTACTCGCCCTTTTCCACGTCGTAGCCTTCGTTCTTGCTTTTCTGGCGGCGCACGCGGCTGACGACCACGGCTCCATCGACGCCGGCATTATCAGCGATGGCCCGCAGCGGGTAATCCAGCACGCGGCGGATGATGCCCGCCCCGAGCGCCTCATCACCGTTGAGATCCAGCTTCTCCAGGGCTTTTTCGGAGCGGAGCAGGGCCACGCCGCCGCCCGGCACGATGCCCTCTTCCAGTGCGGCCTGGGTGGCAGCCCGGGCATCTTCCAGCAGCGCCTTGCGCTCCTTCATCTCCGTTTCCGTAGCCGCGCCGCAGTGGATCTGGGCGACGCCACCGGCGAGCTTGGCCAGCCGCTCCTGCAGCTTCTCCCGATCGTAGTCGCTGGTCGTCTGCTCGATCTCGTGGCGGATCTGGCTGGCCCGCCCGTCGATCGATTCCTTCGAACCGGCCCCGCCGACGATGATCGTCTCGTCGGACGTGATGCGCACCCGCTTGGCGCGGCCGAGGTCCGTCAGCTTGACGCTCTCCAACTCAATGCCCAGATCCTTGAAGATCGGCTTGGCGTTGGTCAGTACGGCGATGTCGCCCAACATCGCTTTGCGCCGGTCGCCGTACCCGGGGGCCTTGACTGCACAGACACTGAGAATCCCGCGGAGCTTGTTGACGACCAACGTCGCCAGGGCCTCGCCGTCCACGTCCTCGGCCACAATCAGCAGCGGCTTGTTGGCCTTGCTGATCGCTTCCAGCAGCGGAATCAGGTGCTTGTTGCTGGAGATCTTCTCTTCGTAGATCAGGATGTAGCAGTTATCCAGCTCCACCACCATCTTGTCGGGGTTAGTGACGAAATGGGGTGAGAGGAAGCCGCGGTCGAACTGCATGCCTTCGACCACTTCGACCGTCGTTTCCGCGCTCTTGCCCTCTTCGATCGTGATGACGCCGTCCTTGCCCACCTTCAGGAACGCGTCGGCCAGCACGTTGCCGATCGTGGGATCATTGTTGCCGGCGATCGTCGCCACATGCTGGATGTCCTTCCGCGACTTCGCATCGAGCGGCGACGCCTGCGTGAGCACCTCGGCGGTGACTGCGTCGGTCGCTTTGGCGATCCCCCGGCTCAGGGCCATCGGGTCCGCCCCGGCGGCGATCATCTTGAGCCCCTCGCGGAAGATGGCCTCGGCCAGGACCGTGGCCGTCGTCGTGCCGTCACCGGCCACCTTGTTGGTCTTGCTGGCGACCTCCTTGAGCAGTTGGGCGCCGAGGTTCTCGGCCGGGTCATCCAGGTCGATATCCTCGGCTACGGTCACGCCGTCTTTGGTGATCTTCGGCGAGCCCCACCCCTTATCCAACACGGCATTGCGGCCGCGGGGGCCCAGCGTACTGCGCACGGCCCGGGCCAACTTGGAGACGCCCGCCAACAACGGTTGTCTGGCTTCGTCGTCATAGACCATCTTCTTTGCCACGTCCGGATTCCTCCTGTTGGTTGCGATATTTGTTTCCCACCGTCTCGACTGCCCGGCCACGCCTGCGACCGCGGGGACGGCCTGGATGCTCAATGTGCGGCTCGGAGTTCCAGCGGCCTGTCCGACAATGAACAGGCCCCGCGTTTTTGACAGACCAGCATGTCGGGGCCGTAAAGATAGCATCCGGTGTGCCAACGCCCGACGGCCATTCGCTAAGTGCCCACACACGAAAGCCTTAGATTATTCTGTCCAGCACCCGTCCGGGGCTGCGATCCCGCGGCCTACGGGTGGGAGTGCCATTTTGGCAGGCTCCAACCGGACGGCCGCGCTCCGGTGGCCGTGCGGCCCGGATACCGCCTGCGGGCCCGCTCGCCTATCG
>DAISIS010000235.1:0-8486 GCA_036821925.1 Pirellulaceae bacterium | reverse complement strand
ATGCCCTCGGCCGTGTTGTTCAGGAAGGGGGACATGAGCCACCCGCCGCTGTCGCTCACCGTGGCCGCGACAGGCGTGGTGTTGGCCATGGCGCCGCTGCCGGCCGCGGGCGGTGCGCTGGCCGCTGGCGGTGCGCCGGCTGGTGGCGGGCTGGCGACGGTGGTTGCCGGCGGTTGATAGACCACGTGGGAAGGCACCTGACCTGGGGTTTGTGGCGGCGGCGCCGCACCCGGTCCGGAGGCCTGCATGGGGTACCGCACATAGGCGTCTGATCCGGGCAGGTTGTCGTTGGCATCCCAGCTGTTCTGGCCGCGCACGGTCACCGCCGGCGCCGAAGCCGTGGCGGGCGTGTCGGCCGGGGGCGAGAGCGCGCGGGCGTCGTCGGACGCGGCGTGGGGCTCGGACCGGGTGTATCGCGGTTCGGCCTGCGGCATGCCGACGCATCCGGAAGCAACCACCAGCCCGGCGGCCAGGAGCAGACCGCAACAGCCGGTCCGGCGGCTCGGGTTGGTCAACAGTGTCGTCACCATGCGATTTCCGATCACCGCTGATCGCTCTTGAAAGGCGGTACGAAGACGTCCAGGATCATGGGGCGCGCCGGAGGGGTGGCGGCATCTGCGTCCGGGCTCTGGCCGCGGTACGCGGGTGGTCGCTCCGCCAGCGATGCCGCTTCCGCCAGGTCCGGGGGGCGAATGACGATGCGCGGTGGCTCGCCCTCGCTCGGATTCGAAATGAACAGTTCACTGGCCTTCAAACGCCGCTCGCTGGCCCGCACCTCGCGAATGTCCACAATGTCGCCCGGGCGCAAGGACAGCCTGTTCAGGACCACGTCGCGGCGTGTGTGAGGGCTCTCGCCCGCCACGTGGATGTTGATCTTGCCCACGCGGAACATGTCCCCCTCTTCAATCTGGTAAACGAGATCCAGTTGCCCGGGCTCCTCCAGAAAGCGGGGCGAAGCCTTAATGTTGGCAAAGATGTGCCCCTGGCCGCCGTAGGCATCGCGCAGGTTGTTCTCGTCCAGCTGCATCTTGGCGAGATTGAAGTATTCGCCCGTCTGCAGCTTGAGCATTGTGAGCAGCTGAGTGGCGTCGTACTTCTTGTTCCCCACTACCGACACGTCGCGGATCTTGTAACGCGGCCCTTCGTCAATGACGAAGGTTAGGGTGGCCCATTGCTCGGACGCGTCGGAGGTGATTTCACGCGAAATGCGCGCCTTGAAGTAGCCCAGCCCGCGGTAGTAGGCCATCAGCGCTTCGCAGTCCTGATCGATCAGCGTGTAGTCAACCTTGCCGCGGAACAGGTACTTCAGGAACCCGGGCTTCGACTTGACCAGCGTCTTGAGACGCGCGTCGGTCACGAAGCTCGGATCGTTCCCGACGAACCGCACCGACCAGATTCGTTCGACGGGACTCTCGTCGATCCGCAACACCACGCGACGATCCTCCGGCTTGTCCCCTTCCTCGATCGTCACAACGGTCTTGGTGTAGCCCTTGGACCGGTAGAACTCCTCGACCTTCCGCCGTGCCTCCTGCACGGTGTAGATGTTCAACGCCTCACCCTGCTTCAGCCCCGATTCCTTGAGCAGTCGCTTGTCCGTCACATACTGATTGCCGATGAACAGCACGCCGTCGATCATGGGGCGTTCGAGCACTTCGAAGGTGACGAGCACCCCCTGCGGTTCCACTTTCTTGTGCACTCGCACGTTGTGGAATTTGCGCGTGGCGTACAGGCGGCGCAGGTCCTCCTGCACCAGCTGTTCGTCGTAATTGCGGTCTTTCCGCGTCTTGATATGACGCATGATCTCGGTCTGCTTGACCTTCTTGTTTCCGGTAATGGAGACGTCCAGCACCAGGCCGCGCGCGGGGCCGGGCGCCTCGGCCAGCTCCGGGATCGCGGCTCCCGGTGCGACCGTTTCCGGGCCGGCCAGCGGCGGCGGTGCCGGGCCCGGCAGGATGTCCGCCGGGGACTGCCCGCGATACAGGGGGCTGGTCAGCGTGTGCAGCCCGCCCGCTGGTCCGCCGGTGCAGCCCGCAGCCGTGGACAGCGCTGCGACCGCGATCCACGTGGCCCACAGTCCGGCACGCGTCACAGTCAGTTCGGGACGGTCGGTCGCAACCATGCGTCACTCCGCGGAAAAATGCGCGACACGGCGGGCCTCGACCCACTCCACGTTGTCGCGCGCAACGGCCCCACCAACGCTGCCGATGGCTGGGCCGCGTAGAAATACAGAAACTCGCAGCCGACGACAAGGGAGATTTCCCGGTCCCCCGGGCGGCAAACGCAGAGCAGGAGAAACTGGGCAAGGCGGGGGAGCCGGATTGCTCGGCCCGGGCAGCGCCGTCAGAGCGGAGCGTGCAGAGCGCTGCGGTCGGCCGACTCAGAAGGCGACTCAGAAGTCGGAGCTGGGCACGGGCTGCGCGTAGTTGTCGAACTCTTCGAGACGCTCGGGCGCCTTGTCCTCGAAACGGGTGTACTCCTTGCGCCAGACGAGTTCGACGTCGCCGATCGGGCCATTGCGCTGTTTGGCCACGATCAGCTCGGCCTGCCCGGCGAACTGCTCCCGTTCATCTCCGCGCCGATAGTACTCCTCGCGATGGACGAACATGACCACGTCCGCGTCCTGTTCGATGGCGCCCGATTCGCGCAGATGGCTCAGCCGCGGACGGTGTTCCCGGGCGTCCTCGGTCTGACGGTTCACCTGCGCCAGGCACAGCACCGGTGTCTCGATTTCGCGGGCCAGTCCTTTAAGGCGGCGGGCGATCTTGGCCACCTGTTCCTGCCGCGGATCCGACGGGTTGTCCGGCTCGATGAGCTGCAGGTAGTCGATCACGATCAGCCCGAGCCGGCCCTCCACGCGTTTGATGCGCCGGGCGGCCGCCGCAATCTCGGTCACGGTGCGGCTGGGTGAGTCGTCGACGTGCAGTTTCCCGCGGCTCACCTTGCCTGCGGTCTCGACCAGCCGCCGCCGTTCGTCTTGCGGCAGGGTGCCGTTGCGCCGGCGATGGCCGTTGATGCGCCCGACCGAACACAGCAGTCGATCGGCCAGTTCCATCGAGGACATTTCCAAGCTGACGAACAGCGTCGGGACGGCCTGGTGGATCGAGACATTTTCGGCGATGTTCATCGCCAGGGCGGTCTTGCCCATGCTGGGTCGAGCGGCCAGGATGATGAGTTCGGAGTTGTGCAGGCCGCCGGTCAGCTTATCCAGCTCGGCGAACCCGGTTTCCACCGCGTCCGTGCCCAAGGTCCCACGCATGCGCTGGTCGATGCGTTCCATGGCCTTGAGCAGCACCGCGCTGATGCTGGCGACGTTGGTCACCGTGCGCCGGTTCATGACGGCGAACATCTGCTGCTCGGCGAAATTCAAGAACTCCTTGGCGTCCTGCGACTGTTCGTAGGCCTTGGTCAGGATCATGGTGCTCGCGTCGATCACGGAGCGGTACACCGCCTTTTCCCGCACGATATTGGCGTAGTACGCGGCGTGTGCGGCATTGGGCACTGCCTGGCTCACGCGCGCCAGGAACGGCGCGCCGCCGATCTTTTCGAAGTCCCCGGCCTTCTTCAGCCGATCGACCAGCAGCGTGATGTCGACCCGCTTCCCGGTGTTGTGCATCTCCTGCATGTGGAAGAAGAGCAACGCGTGCGTTTCGTCGTAGAAATCCTCGCGGCGCACGACCGAGGCGATGTCGTCGCAGACGTCGGGCTTGAGCATGATGCTGCCCAACACCCCCAGTTCGGCGTCCAGATCGTGCGGAGGCTGCCGGTCCAGCACCTCCGCGCGGGCCTGCGGCGGGCGTCGCGACGAGTCAATTCGCCGGCTGTTGGCCATTTGCAGCCCCTCCATGACGAGTGCCAGAATGACGGCAGGAACCGGGTGCCAAACCCTTGCTGGTCATCTTATCGCTTGGCCGGCCCGTGGCAACCCGCTGCACTGGGTGGCGGCTACACTGGTTGGCGGCCGCTCTGGTTGGCGTGCGGCGCGGCGCATCGCGCGAGCGCCCACGCAGCGGGCCGCGCCACACCCGTGTGGACCACATCCTCCCGCGCGGAAACGATCAACGCCCGCGCGCGAGCCGGGCGGGCCAGTCGGTACGCCGGGCGACGGGCGCCAGTGCGCA
Source organism: Pirellulaceae bacterium (assembly GCA_036821925.1). GTDB lineage: Bacteria > Planctomycetota > Planctomycetia > Pirellulales > Pirellulaceae > JAAYDI01. Next base: position 4,368 of record DAISIS010000235.1, on the reverse strand, counting down.
CCCGCCGCCGATTGGCCGGAAAGGTTACTTCGCGTCGTCGTCGGTGGCGGTAGGCACGACCCACACCTTCAGATCGGCTGTGATCGACTGATGCAGCTGGACCTTGACCGTGTAGAGGCCGAGTTCCTTAAGGAGTCCTTCCAGCTTGACCTGGTCGGCCGTGATGGTGATGCCCGCCTGCTTGAGGGCCCCGACGATGTCCGTGGCGGTAACGCTGCCGTAGAGGTGGCCCTCATCGTTGGCGTTGGCTTCGATGGTGACGCTCTGCTTGCTGATCTCGGCGGCCGCCGCTTCCAGGCTGGAGAGTCGTTTGCGTTCGATTTCCAGCAGCCGCGCCCGGTGCTTCTCGACCATCCGCTTGTGGTGCTTGCTGGCCAGCGTCGCCAAGCCCTGTGGGACCAGGTAATTGTGGGCATAACCGGCCTTCACTTCGACCACGTCCCCCTGTTTGCCCAGGTGATCGACCGACTGCACCAGCAGCAGTTCGACACCGCCGTGAGGACCTTTGGGGAGTCGCTTGAAGCGGGGACGAGCGGTGGGGCCTTGGGATTTCGCTTTCACCATCGTTGTCAACCTGACGTTTCTGCGAGAATGATACAGACTGTTACGTTGGGCGCACGCCGGGCACGCTAGAACGGAATCTCATCGTCCGGCGGACCGGTCGCCGCGGGCTCCCGGTTGCCGTTGGGCTGCGCGTACTGAGCGGCCGACGCGCCCGCCATCCCCGACTCGCCGGTGTTGGTCGAGCGGCCGCCGAGCATCTGCATGCGTTCGCCGACGACATGCAGTTTCGAACGCTTCTGGCCTTCGCTTTCCCAGGTGTCCAGCTTCAGCCGTCCTTCGATCAATACGGACGAGCCTTTGCCCAGGTACTGGCCGGCAATCTCGGCCGTGCGTCCCCAGAGCGTCACATCCAGGTAGGTCGGTTCATCGACCCACTCGCCCGAGGCGGTCTTGCGGCGGTCGTTGACGGCCAGGCCGATATCGGTCACCGCCGTCTTGTTGGCCGTATACTTCACCTCGACGTCGCGGGTCAAGTTCCCCACCAGGATCACGCGATTGTAGCTCGCCATGACAACACCCCTTGTTCGCCCGCCCAAGGTTAACTGAACGTTTGTACCCTACCTGCGTCAAGTCTACCGCTTGGCACGTGCGAAGGCAACCCTGGGCGATCCGTGCGGATCCGGGGGGCCATCACTCGTCTTCTGTTTCCACTGCTTCGTCAGCCTCTTCGCTGTCGTCCTCCTCCGCGAAGGGCTGGTCCACAGCCGTCTTCGGGCGGGGGGGCGCCTCGCCGCGGGCGTGGGCCACCAGCGTGTCGACCAGCCGGGGCTCGACCTTGAGTGTCAGGTTCCGCAGCACGTTCTCGTTGAGCTGGCAGGCCCGGTTGAACTCCACGACCTTGTCGGTGTCCATCCGGAAGTAGCTCAGCCAGTAGGCGCCTTTGCGCTGGCCTTGAATGGGATAGGCGAGTCGCTGCTCGTTCCAGAGGCGGCTGGCGAGCATTTCACCACCACAGGACTCGACCATGTGCGGGATTTGCGCTGCGACGCCGCCCGGATCCCGAGCATACCGATTGGAGTCCAGAATGAGCATGCATTCGTATACGTTGCTGGCCAAAGTGATCTCTCCCCGTCGTACTCGTGGGTGGAGGTGTGCGGGTCAATCGCCCAGCGCGGCATCCGCGTTGTAGCGATTCATACAGAACTCGATGCCCTCGCGCACCCAGTCCACGGCAGCATCTGCCGCCCGGTCCACCGCTGTTCGAATCAAATCCACTTCTTCCGGATGAAACTTGCTCAACACGTAGGCGACGACGTCCCAGTCAGCCGGAGGCGGGCCGATGCCGATCCGCAGCCGTGCCAGCTCGTCAGTCCCCAGGCGGTTGACAATATCTTGCAGACCCTTCTGTCCTCCGGACGACCCCTTGGAGCGGCACCGCAGTTTCGCCAACGGAAGGTTAAAATCGTCGCAGACGATCAGTATGTCTGCGAGGTCCAGTTTGTAAAAGTCCCGCGCTTCGAGCACGCTCAGTCCGCTGCGATTCATCAGCGTGTGCGGGCACAGCACCAGCACGCGCTGGTCCCCGACGGTCGCCTCCACGGTTTCGCCATGGAACCGGGCCCGGGGCGTGGTCTGGCCGATCCGCTGCACCAGCCGCTCCGCCACGGCGAACCCGACGTTGTGCCGGGTAGCCGCGTACTGGCGTCCCGGGTTACCCAGGCCAACGATCAGTTTCATGCCTGCGGGCCTCTTGGTGCTGCGGGCGTCACCCCAGCGCTCCGCTACAGCGCTCCGCTACTCGGAATCCTCCTCCTCATCCTCCGCCTTGCGGCCAATCACTTCCGGTTCTGCCGGCCCTGCTGCGGCCTCAGCGGGCTCCTCGCCCTCCGTCGCGGCCTGCGCTTCGCAGCTCACTACTACGGTATCCAGCGGGGTCAGCACCATGACATGCGGTGGCAACGGGACATCGGCCAGCGTGATCGACTCGCCCAGATGCAGATTCTTGAGGCTCGCCACCAGCTTGTCGGGAATCTCGCCGGCCGGGCACTCGATCTCGACCTCAAACAGGTGATGGTCGACGATGCCCCCTTCCTTCACGCCGGGCGCTTCACCGCGCAGCTCCAACGCCACCGTCACCTCGACCCGCTCCTGCTCACTGACCCGCGTCAGGTCCAGGTGCAGCACGTCCAGTCCGTAGCAGTCCCACTGGACTGCGCGAACCAGCGCCTTCTCGTTCAAGCTGCCCTTGAGATCGACCAGCTTGCTGCCGTGACGCAGCGCCGCCTTGACTTCTGCGGTCGGGATGGCCAGGTTCACATTGGCTTCACCGTGACCGTAGAGAATCGCCGGCGTCTGGCCGGACCGCCTCAACTGACGCACCCGCCCCGTACCGAGTTCCTGACGCACTGACACGTTCAACACTTCCGCCATCGTCGACCCTTTCGGCGATTGACTGCTTGGCGCAGACTTCTCACGGTTCGCCTGGCCACTCCCGGGCACTCGCGCTACCGTGAGACGAATTCACTGTGTGGGAAACCCAACATTCTGCCAGATTCTTCGCCGATGGCAAGCCCAAGTGGCGGGAAGAAAAGTCGAAAGTCGCGGGGGGGGCGGCCGGGTGGGAGACACCGGGCGGATCCGCCCGGTGCCCGACCAGCCCGGCCCCCCGGCTCGCGGCGCGACGACTCCCGTTGCGAAAACGGGGGCGAGCCATTACGTTGATCGCCGGGGACGAAGTACCGGGGGACGACACGCGTACTGTGGCGTACTGAGAGAGGTCGATGGGCAAAGCGCGCAAAGAGGTGTTTGAGTACGTCGAGCCGATTGGAGCCCGGGTGCTGGTCCGCAAGGACGAGCCCAAGCGGGAGACCAAAGGTGGCATTGCGCTGCCCGACGCGGCGGAGATCCCCACCATCACGGGGCGCATCGTCGCGATCTCCACCCAGATTGAACACGACGACGACGTGCCGCTGCGGCAGTACGACAAGATCCTGTTTCACCCCAAGAACGCCATTCCGGTCGATTTCGAACAGGACAATCAGCTGTTCGTGGTGCCGGTGGAAGACGTGGTGGCCGTGTTCCGCACCAGTGCCCCGCGGCGGTCTGCAGCGGCCGACTGAGGGGGCCGCGCCCCCTGCCGCCGCTCCGCCCGCTGGCGCCGCTCCGCCCGCTGGCGGCTGCCCGCCCGGTGGTCTGGGCGGCTGGTGGTCTAGTCCGTCGGCTGGGCCGGCTCAATCCATGCCGCCGCTGGCGGCCGGCCTGAACAACGCGCTGACCGACTGGTCGTGGTGGATCCGTTTGATGGCTTCGGCCAGGAGCGGGGCGACGGTCAGCACTTCGATCTGCGAAATGGCCTGTTCCGGGCGCAGCGGAATGCTGTTGGTGATCGCCAGGCTGGAGATCGGGGCCGACTGGATGTTGCGGATGGCGGGGCCGCAGAGCACGCCGTGGGTGGCGGCGACGTGGATCTCCCGCGCGCCGGCGGCGTGGACCAGGTGGGCAGCGCCGCAGATGGATCCGGCCGTGCTGATCATGTCGTCGAACATGAGGGCGATGCGGCCTTCGACCGGTCCGCCGATGATGTTCTCCTGTTTCGTCTTGAGGGCTGTGGCGCGGCGTTTGTCGACGATGGCCAGTTTGCCTCCCAGCCGTTTGGCGTGCCCGCTGGCCCGCTTGATGCTCCCCTCGTCCGGGCTGACAACGACGATCTCGTCGGAGACAAAGCCGCGCTGGACGAAGTGATCGTTGAGCACGGGGGCCGCATACAGATGATCGACCGGCACGTCGAAGAACCCTTGGATCTGAGCGGCGTGCAGGTCCATGGTCAGCACGCGGTCGGCGCCGGCCCGCGTGATGAGGTTGGCG
>DAISIS010000234.1:0-8490 GCA_036821925.1 Pirellulaceae bacterium | reverse complement strand
ATCGTCGGCACGACACTCCCCGTGAGTTGCGTGGCCCAGGGGGGCACCTTCACTTGGAAAGACGAGTACGGATTCACCTGTCCGGACCACGCCGAGGCGACCTGGGTCTACCCGGAAGGGATCATCGTCAGCTACACGACCAACTTCGGCAACGGGGATGGCAATGTCATGAAGATCTACGGCGAGCAGGGGGTAATAGACCTGACGTCGTGGGCCCAGCCGACCTACTCCAGCGCCGGCGCAATCAAGCCGAGCGAGCTGCCGGCCGAGGCTACCCCCGTGCCGGCGGTGGAAACGCCGGACCATTTTCTCAATTGGCTGCAGTGCCTCCGCACACGCGGCACGACCAACTCGCCCATCGAGGCCGGTTATCACCACTGTGTGCCGGCACTCATGGCCATGCGCGCTCTGGACACGGGCCGGCGGCAGGTCTATGACGCGGCCACCCGGGAGATTCGCGAAGGCTGAGCGGCCGCGAAACAATAGGTGCGAAACACTTCACACAACACACGAGACACAACACACGAGACACGACACACGACACGTGAGATCGTGACGTTTTTTTCTGTACGAGAGAGGATGTTGACATGAAAGACAAATCCACGCGACGAGAGTTCCTCGGCGCTGCGGCCACCGCTTCCGCGGCGGTCGCCGCGGCCTGGGCAGGCGGCCAGACGTATGCGGCCGGGGCGAGCGCCACGCCGGGTCCCAACGACACTATCAACGTCGGCCTGATTGGCTGCGGCGGGCGCGGCCTGTACCTGATGTCGCGGTTCCAGGAACTCCCGGGCGTACGCATCGTGGCCGTCGCCGACGTGAACGACCCGCGCACGGCCGCTGCGCGCGAGCAGGCGGGGGGATCGAAGGTCCAGGCGTTTCACGATTACCGCCAACTGCTGGAACTCAAAGACATCCAGGCTGTGATCGTAGCCACCAACAAGCACTGGCACGCGCTGCCCACCATCCACGCCTGCCAGGCCGGCAAGGACGTGTACATCGAAAAGCCGCTGGCCCACTCGATCGGCGAGGGCCGCGCGATGGTGCAGGCCGCCGAGAAGTACAATCGCATCGTGCAGATCGGCACGCAGCAGCACAGCTGCGCGCACTATCAGCAGGCGGCGGAGATCATCCGCTCCGGCGAGCTGGGGGAGATCTCGGAAGTCAAGGTGTGGGACTACGAGAATCAGTATCCGGGCTGGGGGTCGCCCCCCGATTGCGATCCGCCTCCCGGACTGGATTGGGACTTCTGGCTCGGGCCGGCACCCAAGGTCCCGTACAACCCGAACTACTTCCTGCACGACTACTGGTTCTTCGATTACGCCGGCTCGTTCCAGTGCGACTGGGCCGTGCATCACTACGACATCGTCCATTGGGCCATGGGAGTGGACCGGCCGAAGACCGTGATGGCGATGGGCGGCATGATGTGTTTTCCGGAGAACAACCTGCAGTATCCGGACACACTCGATGCGGTGCTCGAATACCCGCCCGGCCCGGTGGCCACACAGGGCTTCCTCATGCAGTACACGTTCCGCGGCGGCTGCCGGCGCGAGCATCGCTCGCACGGCAAGTGCTTCTACGGCACCAAGGCCTCCCTGTTTATCGACCGGGGCGGCTATACCATCGTGCCGGAGAATGCCATCGAGGACCGGTCCAAGCACGTGACGGTCGACGGCACGACCGACAACCATGCCGATGTGTTCCTGGAGTGCGTGCGGACGCGCACTAAGCCGGTGGCCGATGCGGAAGTGGGCCATTACGCCACGATCCCCGGCCACCTGATCAATATCGCCTGGCGCACCGGGCATAAGATCCACTGGGACGCGGACCAGGAGGCGGTCAAGGACGATCCTGAGGCGAACGCGCTGGTCCACAAGAAGTATCGGGAACCGTGGAAGCTGGAGGTGTGACGCGCGCGTGGTCACGCCTCGATGGCTCCCGCCGGTCGTCAGCCTGTGCGGGCCGACATGCCGTCCGCTGAGGTGCGGCGGGAGCCCTGTTTTCGCCGGTGATCAATCGGGCTGCCCGGTTCCAGGTCACGTAGTTCCACGACCATTGCAGCAGGACCAGCAGACGATTCTGGAACTCCACCAGGTACATGAGGTGCACGAAGAGCCAGGCTAACCATGCCAGGAACCCGGCGAACTTCAGCGGGCCGATCATGGCCACTGCGCGGGCGCGACCGATCGTGGCCATCGTGCCGTAGTCGCGATAGCGAAAGGGGGGCCGCGCCCGCCCGCCGAGGCGACTGCGAACGAGACGGGCGACGTAGCGTCCCTCCTGGATCGCTACCGGCGCCACCCCGGGCAGCGGGCTGCCGGTCTGGTGCCCGACGCTGGCCAGATCGCCGATCACGAAAACTTCGGGGTGGCCGGGCAGGGTCAGGTCCGGTCCGACCGGCACGCGTCCTTGCCGATCGACTGCGATGCCGGCCTGGTCGGCCAACAACTGTCCGAGACGCGACGCCCGCACGCCGGCACTCCACAGCACCGTGCTGGTCCGGATCGTCTCGGACGGGTCCCCCGCACGAAAGGTCACGACATCCGGCTGGATGTCCGTCACCAGGACCCCGGTGCGTACTGTGACTCCGATCTGCTCCAACTGGGACTGGGCCATCGCGGAAAGGTCGACCGGATAGGAGGGCAGGAGCCGGTCCTGCCCTTCGAGCAGGATGACCTGCGCGTTCTCCGGGTTGATGGTGCGGAACTCGTTGCGCAGGGTGTAGCGGCAGATTTCTGCCAGGGTGCCGGCCAGTTCCACGCCGGTCGGGCCGCCCCCCACGACGACGAAGGTGAGCCACCGGCGCACCTGCTGTGGCTCTGTTTCGCGTTCCGCAATCTCGAACGCCAGCAGCACGCGCCGGCGAATCTCGGTCGCGTCCTCCACCGTTTTGAGCGCTGGGGCCCACTGTTCCCAGTCGCTGTGTCCGAAAAAGAAACTCTCCGATCCGGTGGCGACGACCAGCGAGTCGTAGGGGACACTGCCGTCGGTCATGCAGACGCGGCGTTGCGCGAGGTCGAAACCGCAGACCTCGGCCATCATCACGCGCACGTTCCGCCGCCGCTTCAGCACGCTGCGGAGCGGTGCCGCGATGTTGGCGGGCGACAGCCCCCCCGTCGCCACCTGATACAGGAGTGGCTGGAACAGGTGGAAATTGCGGCGGTCGATCAGCGTGACCTGCACCGAGCGGTGGCGGAGCGACTTGGCGGTATACAGCCCGCCGAACCCACCGCCAATGACCACCACGCGATGCGGCTGCTTCATGGTTCTGTCACGTCTCCTCACCCGGCCCGCCGCACGTGCATCGCCGCGCGCGTCACGCACCGGGCTGCTGCCGCGCCTTCTCGATGGCCTGCAGGGCCAGCGCGGCATGCGCGTAGGCGGCTCCCGCCCGCATCTCGGCCGCCACCCAGATCGCTTCCATGACCTCCGCGTCCGTGGCGCCTTGCGCCAATGCCGTGCGGGTGTGGCTGTCGATACAGTAGGGACACTGCGTGATGTGTGCCGCAGCCACCGCAATCAGCTGTTTGGTCTTGGCGGACAGCGCACCGTCCGCGAACACCTGCTTGCTGAACGCGCGAAACGCCTGCATCGTCTCGGGAGCCAACTCGCGTCGCCGCTGCGCCGTGTGCTGGTCCAGCGCCGGGTAGACAGATTCGTACATCGTGATTGCGCGCCCCTGAGTTAGCTCGTGCCGGTGTGTCTGCCGCATCATCCTCCGGTATCGTAGCGGGGTGCGGGTGTGCGACAAGTCGCCGGCCGCTGGCGGTTTCCGGGAACGCAGGCTCTCCAGCTACGGGCTGCCCGCTGCGCACTGGTCCAGCAACTGCTTGACCAGGCCCACGATGCGGTCTTCCAGGCCGGGGCGGAACGGGCCGTGAATTCCAAAGTACACCATCGCATCGCCCGCTTCGTATCCGCCTTCCTGCAGCACACGTTCGGACGGGACGTAGGCGAATACCTCGTTGCAGTAGCCGGCCACCCACAGCCGCTCACCCGCCAACTCGTTCCGCAGTCGGAGCGCGTAGTCGACGAGCGTCTCGCCGGCGAGGCCGATCAGCGAGAACTCGCTGCCAAAACGCATTACCTGCACAGGAAACGGGTAGCTGCCCGGCAGTGTCCCTTCCGCGTCGTAACGCTGGATCAGCAGCTGTGCCAAGCGTTGCTGGTACACGTCCCCCGCCGCGGCCCGCTGGAGCAACGCTTCCCGGCTCGGCGGGTCGACCAGTGGCAGTTCGACGCGGGCGAACGCTGTCCGCAGCCGGCTGCGAACCGGCCGCATGGGCTGGGCCAGCACGCTGTCGACCGACTGGCCCAGCGCTTGACCGTGCTGTTGCGCGAGCGCCAGTTCGCCGCGCGGAGCGGGGTTCGAGTCGGCGCCGCAGCCGATCATGAACAGCGCCGTTGCACCCGGATGCTGCTGCTCCAGCGCGAGCTGCGCGAACCCGGCATAGTCGCCGTTCAACTGGTAGATGGCCGTCGTCGTGTTGTGGCACGCATAGCCGAACAGCACGGCCAGCAGCCGGCCGTCTTCCGCCCGCGCGGCCAGCACCGGGACCGTGTGATCGACCGGCCCCTGCGAATTCTCGCCAATTTGGTAGCCGCCATCGACCGGCATCCGCCGGTTGATCGCGAAGGTGGCCTCCTCTTCGCCGTAGGCGAGTGTCGCCGGCTGCATCGCGCCGCACGCCTCTTCGATCACCGCCACCAGGTGATCTTCCAGCTGCTGTCCATAGCTGGCGACGATCTCCGACTGGCGGGCATCGAGCCCGTAGGCCACTTCGGCGCACTTGCGGACGACCGGCCCGCAGTGCGTGTGCGAGCTGTTCAGGAGCACGCGCTGCCGCGGCAGTCCCAGGCTCTGCTGCACACGCTCACAGACCGGATCCGACACGGCGCGGACCAGGCCGATCAGGTCGGTCGTCACGATCACGGCGCGCTGGCCCTCCGCATCCTCGACCGCCAGCGCCTTGGCCCACAGCGGATGCACAGTGCCCTCCGACGGATGATTCCGCGAGGCGTATCCGGCCATCCAGATGGGCCCCTCGGGGGTGATATCCCGCCGCGCCACGCCGACACGCCACGACGCGGGCGCCGCCTCCGGGCCGGTCCCCTGCGCCGGGGCACGCGCCGGCAGCATCCCGATCTGACGGAGCCACGGGAACAGCACGTTGGGCCAGTCGGTGCCAGGGCCCTCGACCAAGCCGCAGTGGAACGCGCCATGACCACCTGTCTCCGGCAGGAACGTGTGCGTCGCCACTTCCAGGCCGCGCAGCTTGTCGGCGATGGCGACGGCGAAGGAGTTCGGGGCTGTCGTGTCGTCCCGCGCACTGGCGACGAACGTGGGAGGCGCATGCCGGTCGAACGGGAAATCGTCGAGCTGCTGCGTGTACGGCCACGGGCACATCAACACGACGAAATCGGGGCGGCTGCTGAGCCGCTCGAGCGGGTCCTCGGCCGCCGGGTTGCCGCCGTCGTAACGGCTGGCGAGGTTGAGGCACAAGTTGCCCCCGGCGGAGTAACCCTGCACCCCGATGCGCTGCGGATCGAGGCCCCATTCGGCCGCCCGGCTGCGCACGATCCGGACGGCCCGCTGGCCGTCCGCCAGCGCGTCTTGAATTACGTCGTTCGCACCGTACCGGGTGCGGTACTTCAGGCCGAACACCGCAATGCCCTGATCGTGAAGCAGCGGCACGATGTTCTCGACGTGCAGGCACATGGCCAGGCGGCTGTAGCCGCCGCCGGCGCAGATGATCAGCGCCGTGCCGGAGGCCTTGTCTGGCGGCGGCAGGTAGGCGAACAGCTGCGGTGCCGAGACGTCGATGTAGCGCTCGTTCGTGACCGTCTCAGGCCTGCCCCCGGGCACGAGATGCGGCGCGTCCCCCGGCCACAACGGGATCACTTCGTCAGGGATCGGCCGGACGAAGCCGGGTGGATGGTTGGCCGCCTGCGGCTGGTCTTCCGCACCGAATCCCCGGGAGCCTGCCAGCGCCGTGACAGTCAGCACGACCGCCAGGCTCCGCATCAACGCTGCGCCACTGCTCCACATGTCACTCATCCTCCGTCTGCAGGTTGTCAGTAGACACGACCGACCGCCGCTCCATTATCGCGCCTGCGGCACGCAACTCAATGTGCCTGACGGCCCATTTCACCCGCCCTTCACCGGCGCGCCCGCCCCGTGCCGGTACGCTGCGCGCGAGGCCAGCACGCGCGTGAATCCTACCCTGCGGGGAGGGCTTGCCCGCGCGTCTCCGGGATCCGGAACACGGTGACGAGTGTGGAGAGGAGCGCCAACGCGGTCAGGCACGCGAAGAGCGTCGTATACGCGGCCGGCGGATAGACGATGCGCGCACCGGCCACCGCCGCGCGGCTGGCAAAGAGGTCGAGCACGAGTCCGGACAAGTTGCCGACGATGCCGACACCCAGATAGACCGCCGTGTTGAGCACCGCGATCGTGACCGCCACGGTGTCCGGGCGGTTGACCTCCTTCATGGTCGCCAGGCTGGGAGGACTGCCTACGAGCGAGAGGGCCAGCAGCACGTAGCTGATCAGGAACACCCAGCCGGGCGCCCCGGTCAGTACCGCGACCAGCAGCAACACGGTGGACAACAGGATCATACTCACGGCGAAGAGGATCACAGGTTTACGCCGCTGGCCGGTGAGTCGCAGAACCGGTCCGCCGCACCCCACGGCCACCCCGCAGACGCTGGCCATGATCAACAGGAATGTAGCAGCGCTGGCGGACGTCAACCCGGCCACGTCCTCAAGAAACTTCTTGCCCAGGATGCCCTGGATGACGAACGTGATCGGGAAATTAATCATCCCGCAGACCAGCAGCCCACGGCTGCGGCCGTTGCGCAGCACGACGGCCAGCGCCTGCCAGGGCAGTCGCCTGTGGCGGGTCGACACACGCGGCAGGCGGCGCAAGACGGCCCACGCGACGGCCACACTCAGGAACGACAGGCCGGCGACCGCCAGCAGCGTCGCGCGCCAACCGAACCGGTGCACCGCCCGCTCGAACGGGAGCGTGGCCGCAATGTTCCCGGCATAGCTGGCCAGCAGCACCAGGCCCAGCAGGCCCGCAAAGTGGCGGGCGGAAAACAGCGTGTCGACCTCCTTCACGATGCTCAGGTAGACGAAACTCGACCCGAACCCGATCAACACCCGACTGACAAACAGCATGCTCGTGGTGTGGGCGCTGGGAAAGAGCACCGCGCCAACGCACATGATGACGCTGCCCAGCAACAGCGTTCTCCGCCCGCCATAGCTGTCGGCGGCGACGCCGACGATCAGCTGCATGCCGGCGTAGACATAGACGAAAACCGAACCCAGGGCTGTGACGGCCGTAGCGCTCAGGCTGAAGTCGTGCTGCAGTTCGTCGAAGATCGTGCCGGGAATGCCGGTGCGCTGGAAGTAGGCCAGGCTGTAGATGGCCAGCATGGCCGCCACAGCGATCAGGCGGCCCCACGGCGGACCGGCCGCCGCGGCGACGGTGACAGGAGTCGGCGGCACGGCGGTGTGCGTACCTGTGGTGGTGCTGAGATGCATGGGATCGGATTGTAGTCGCTCGCCCGCCTGTTGTCGCCTCACCCGGCCGCCCGCTCTGCCGACGCGGGCCGGGGATTCGCGTGCGGTGCGGTTGAGTTTCGTGTGGCGTTGGGGTCTATTGGGTGCGCGCTGCGATCGACTCGAACTGGCAGGTCGCTGGGAGGTGACCCCGGCGTGGAGCGGGTCGCCGAACTGCCGGCGGCGGTTGCAGGTGTGGACCAGGAGATTCTACAGATGAGAAGTCGCGCCGCCATTGCCGTCCCCCTCCGCCTGTATGGTGTCGTCTGTGCCGGCAGCGCCGCCGCCCGCGACGACGCGACGCACACGCTCTCGATCTGTGTCAGCGACACTGCCGGGCTCCACACGCGGCGGGGCGTCACGGGCGGCGTACCGCTCCCCGCGGGAGCAGCGCCTGCGGGGAGCCATTTCCGGCTCTACGGCGAGGACCACCAGCCGGTGCCGTGCCAGCACGCAATCCTGGCGCGCTGGGAGGATGGCAGCGCGCGGTGGGTGCTGCTGGACTTCCAGGCGGAGCCGCCGGCGCATGGGACCAGCCGGTTCCAACTGGTGTGGGACGCGGACGCGGCTGGGCCGAGTCCGGCCATACCCGTGGCGGTGCACGAGGAACCCGGAGTGACAGTGGCATCCGGCACTGTGGAACTGGCCACGGTCGACGCGGCGCTGCTGCGCATCTCGCAACGACTGGATCTGCAGTTCGTCTTGACCGACCAGGAGGGGCAGCGGTGTGTGGCGCAGGTGGAATCGAGCACGGTCGAGACGGCGGGCGCTCTGCGGTCCACGCTGCTGCTGACCGGTTCGTTCCGCACGCCGGCAGGCGGCCGGGTCGTGGGCTTCCGCTTGCGCGCGTCGGTGTATGCCGGGCTGCCGCGTGTCTGCCTCGAACCGCAGATCCTGATCGATGCGGAGCAGGGCATGATCCAGCAC
>DAISIS010000233.1:0-8510 GCA_036821925.1 Pirellulaceae bacterium | reverse complement strand
GCCGCCTCCTGGGGCGCTGCCGTACGCAGCTGGCCGTCGGGGGTGAGGATCCCGAACTGCACGAGAATATTGTACAGCCCTTCGGAGATGCCGGGTTCCGACAGGTGCCGTGACTGCAGCCGATTCATGAGCTCCTTCGCGCGATCCGCGTTGCCGCTGACCAGCTGCAACGGCAGTTCGTTCAACAGGTAACCGGCCGGCGATTGCTGCTGGGCGATGGCCGCATCTTGCGCCTGATGCAGATAACCGATGGCCGTCTCCAGGTCCGGTGTGACTTCGGCGATTCCACCATACAGCTGTGCACGGTCCACCCGGCCGGCCAGGCTCTCGCGGCGCAGCATCTCTTCGCTCAGATGCGCGATCGCCCGTCGTGCGTTGAACACCGAAACGTGCTCGTATAGACGCAGGAGTTCGTCATCGCTGAGCCGGTCGGCCGCGACGCGCGCGAGGTGCGCCGGCGACAAAGACCGCACGTCGACCGTCTGCGGGTCGATCGGTTCGGGGATCGAGACACCCAGCTCGGTCCGCAGCGCGTTGACATCGAAGGGCCAGGGTTGGGCATCTGCCAGCTGCTCGAGCGCCAGCAGCACGCCGGCCACCGGGACGCGGTACGCCGGGTCCTCCATCGCCTGCCGCGAAGTCTTGCCGTCCAGCGCGGCGAGCGGCAAGTCCGGCCACCGCCGCAACAACTCGCGCTGCACGATCTGGTTGTGCACTCGCCGGCGGACGGGCAACGGCGTGTCCGGCGGAAAGTGGCACATCGGATTCAACACCAGCGGCATGTGCGGGACCGTGTCGAGCTCCTCCGCCGCTTCCTCGCCGGTCAGCAGATCGCCCGCAATTTCGCCCAGCCGGGCCCGCGCCTGCTCCAGGACCTCCGTCTTCGGAACGTGCAGCTCCACACGGGCCTCCCGGTCCGTCTCGCGGCCGTACAACATGAGATACGACAGAACGCTCGACAGCGTGTCCGCGCTGAGCTCCGTGCCGCTCTCAGCGACCGGTTTGTCCAGCAGCCGGAACACACTCTTGGGCGGCGGCCCGTCGTCCGCCGTCCGGAACTGCTGCCGCTCATCCGGGACCGCCACCAGCCAGCGCGAGGCCAGCAGCTGCTCGTTCAACGCCTGCGCGTCCCGCACGTTGATCGTCAGCCTGACGAACGGCACCTGGGGGTCGTCTAGTTCGCGCGACAGCACGAAGGCCAACGCCTCCGCCTCCACCGCCGCGTCGTAGGGGACGCCGGGGCAGCGGGCATAGGCACGCCAGGCCGCCGGCTGCTGCGGCAACGCCAGGCAGGAACGGGCCAACGCCAGATTGTGCAGAATGGCCGGCTGCTGCGGAAAATCCTGGTTGAGTTTTTCGAACCGCTCCAGCCCCTTCCGCAACCCCCACCGCAGCACCTCGCTGTGGGCGGCGTCAAAACGACTCTTCCACGTCGCGCCGGCCGGGCAGGGCTCAAACGTCAGGTTGCGCTTCAGGACCTGCGGTATGTGGTCGCTGTGCAACAACAGCAGGTATGACCGTCTGGCCTCCTCGTCTTCGCTGCTGACGCCGAGCCGCAACGCCATGTGCGCACGGGCCGCCAGGTACTCGCCGCTCTCCGCCAAGCCATGTGCTACCTCGTCCAGAGCGTCGTACAGCTCGACCGGAAAGAGGGAGTCGTGCAACAGCGACAACGCCACCTGAAATTCATCCACCGCCTCACGCAGCCGGCGCTTACGCGTCTCGAGCAGCCCGCTGAACGTGTGCGCCAACACATTGTCCGGGGCCACCTTCACGAAGGTGGTCACCGTGTCCTCCAACGCCTGCAGGTCCTTCATGTCCAGCAGCGTTCTGATCTTGAGCGCCAGCAGGCAGGGCCGGTTGGCCTTCGTGGCCAAGGTGCGATTGATGCGATCCAACGCCGCCACCCGCTGATCACCCTCCACCGCCCGTATGATCTTCTCCAACTCGCCGGCAATGTCCCGGCACTCGCAGTGTTTGATCTTCGTGCCCGTGCCGCCTGGACAGTAGGAATAGGCATCAATCATGGATCGGGTTTTCCTGAGTTGAGGCTCGGATCGGATCGGATCGTGAATACCTGCCGCGGACGCTCGCGCCGAGCCACTGACGCGCGACGGGAACAAGACCATTCCGAGCGACGAGCAAGGCAGCCATTGGAGGTCAGCAAACGACCTGAATCCGGCATCCTACCAGACCCGCATTTCGTCAGCCAGGGTTGCAGCCCACCGGCGCGCCCCGACACGTTCAGCCCGGCCGGGGGCGCGCAGCCGGAAACCGCAGGCACGAGGCCGCCACACCCCTCTCGCGCGCTCACCGTCCAGGTTGCGAATCACGTCTTCTGGGGTGCGCGCATTGACCCCCCAGTGTACGGGAGCGTGCACGCCGTGCCACGGTCCTGGGAAGACTGAGTGATCCAGGAGGTCTGGAAAAAGACTTGTCTTTGTGTCGGTTGTGCAGCGGTCCAGCGGCGGAAATGACGCAAGAAACGGCCCACGGCCCTGCCTGGGCCGATCCGTTTGCCGTAGACTCGAATCTTGTGGACCGATACCCTTAGGAAAACTCGCAATTTGCCCGACCTACCGTTTTACCTCACGGGAGTCCGGTCGAGCGGCGCCGGAGAGGGCGGCTTGAGAGGGCAGCCTGAGAGAGCAGCGCAGTGTAGCAGGTAGGATACCGTCAACGCATGGCGCCCAACCGTGGGGCGTTCGGTGTACTCAGACATGAAATCGGATTTCTTCGCTCGTCGAGCGTTAGTGATTCTCTGTGTTTTGTTCTTCCTGGTCCCGTTCGCCATGCGCGGTGCGCGCATGTCCTGGGAGCGGATGGAAACCAATGTGAAGGACTGGCTGCCGGGGAGCTTTGAGGAGACCCGGGAGCTGGCCTGGTTTGGCGAGCATTTCTCCGGTGAACAGGCCGCCGTGGTGCTCACCTGGGAGGGCTGCTCGGAGACGGATGAGAGCTATCGGCTGTTTGTGGAGAAGCTGCGCAACGAGATCCGTCCGGCGGAGGGTGAAGACGGTGGTGTGCCGTCCGCTGCGGCTGCGGATGAGGCGGCGGTGGAGGCTGGGGCTGAGGACGCTGCGGTTGCGGACGCTGTGGCTGAGGAGGCGGCGGAAGCTGCGGCTGAGGCGGATGCCGAGGCAGCGCGGCAGCGGGCGCGCGAGCTGGAGCGGGCGCGTCTGGTGGGGGACGAGCTGGGTCTGTTCCTGGCCGACCACGACTACTTCAACTGGGGTGGTCTGAGCGAAAAATGGCTGCGGGGTGCTGGGCACAGCTGGTACTACATCACGCCGGCTGGGGAGCTGTACCGGTGGTCGGGGCGGTCGAACATTCTGAGTGTGGCGAGTCGTCTGTTTCAGCGGCGCGTGTTGGGGCACCTGCGGCTGGACGGTACGCTTGTGGAGCAGTTGGGGCAGCCGCCGACGGCGCGCAGTACGAACGGTTTTCACGACAATCCGCAGCGGCTGACGGCGCGTGTGCTGCGGAGCATGACGACGGGTCCGGAGGTGTTGGCGGCGTTGTCGGCCCCGGGCGGTCCGCTGTGGCCTGCCGAGGCGGAAGGCACGGACGCCACGCGTGCCCGGGTGGCGCGGCGCGCTGCGCTGGACCGGCTGGAAGGCACGTTCTTCGGTCCCGAGCCGTATGCGCAGTTTGCCTGGACGGCGGAGGATCTGCCGCGCGTCGTGCGTGCGACGACGCTGCAGCAGTTCCCCAAGGGCTGGCAGAAGACGGTGGACGCGTACATTGCGAACCTGCTCGACACGCAATATGCCGGGCTGCGATCCGAGCTGGTAGCGGAGTCGCTCCTGAAGAAGGAGGAACACTGGAACGCGATGTTCGGCGCGGTGGGGGTGGAACCGCCCGGTCTGCAGACCTGCATTCTGGTGACGTTGAGTGACGCGGGCCTGCGCGACCTGGATCGCGTGATGGGGCGGGGGCTGTTCGGGAGGCCCCGCGGGAAGCTGGTGAACTTGGCGGTGGAATCGGGTGTCTTGGCGCCCCCCAAACCGCCGTTGTCCCCGTTTGCGGGACGGGCCGCTGCGGACGGGAAGGTGCTTCGCCTGGGCGGCCCGGCGGCGGACAACGTGGCGTTTGACGAAGAGGGTCAGATCACGCTGGTGCGTCTGGTGGGTTCGCTGGTCGTCTTGAGCCTGGTGGTGGGCTACCTCTGTTTTCGGCGGATCACCGCCGCGCTGCTGATCCTGGGTGTCAGCACGGTCAGCGCGCTGGCCAGCCTGGCGATCGTGTGGTGGACGGGCAGTCGCGTCGACGCGGTGTTGTGGTTGATGCCGCTGGTAGTCTTCGTGCTGGGGCTGGGCGGATCGACCTATCTGTTGGGCTACTATCGCGAGATCTCCCGCGCGCAGGGGATGGAGCGAGCGCCGGCGCGGGCATTGGCCCAGGCCGCTGCGCCGTGCGTGCTGGCGACCGTGACCATGGCCGCTGGCCTGTTTGCGCTCTGCGTGAGCCAGAACTATCCGATCCGCAAGTTCGGCTTCTTCGCCGCGCTGGGCGTGCTGGCGACCCTCGTCGTGCTGTTCACCTTTCTCCCCTCCGCCCTGCAGCTGTGGCCGCTCCGCTACGCACGGCCGCCGGCCGCCGGCTCCGGCATCGCCGGCCGCCTCGTGCGCTGGACCTGGCACGCGCTGGGGGATCTGGCTGTCGATCACAACTGGCTGGTCGCCGCGAGCGCTGTGGCGCTGATGATCGGTCTGGGATGGAATCTGGGCCAGCTCCAGACATCCGTGCGGCCGCTGAGCCTGTTCGGGCCGGACACGAAGATCATCCGCGACTATGCCTGGCTGGAAGAACACGTGGGCAAGCCGGTGCCGATGGAACTGGTGATTGCGGTCGACAAGCAATGCCAGTCCCCGGCGGGTGATCCGGGCCAGACGCTGCCGCCGCGCTCGTCGGCCGCAGACGCCGGGGGGGCCTTGCGTTACAGCTTCCTGGAACGGATCGAGCTGGTGGCCCATGTCCAGAACGCGATCGACCGTGTGTTTGGCGAGGAAGGGCACGATCTGCTGGGGCCGACGCTCTCGGCCGTCAGCTTTGCGCCGCCCATCGGTGACCCGCTGGACGCCCGGCGGGCCGACGCCAACGCGGCGCTGGAGCGGCAGCGCGATCTGCTGCGCCAGCAAGGTTACCTCACGCTCACGGACGCCGGGGCGGAGCTGTGGCGCATCAATATGCGGCTCAGCGCTCTGGGCGATGTGGATTACGGTCAGTTCGTCAACCAGTTGAAGCAGGTCGTCGAGCCCGTGCTCAGAGCGTACGAGATCCGGGACGAGATCCTGCAGCAGGTGGCTGCCCAGCGCCCGGACGCGGCCGCGGCCGAGACACGCTGGAACGACACGAAAATTGCCGTTCTGGGCGCTTCCGATCCGCGGGACGATGCGGACGACATCACGGCCGCCGTCGAGTTGCCGGAGATCCGGCCCGCCGGCGGGCGTCTGACACGCAGCCAGATCCTGGAGAATGAGCATCGCATGCTCGGCGTGCATCGGGAATTCGCCCGGGTGCTGAGTGACCTGTTGCGGGCCAAAGGCTACCAGGGACGCAAAGGGGGGCGGACGCCGAGCCAGTACGTGGCGTGGCAGAACCCGCGGAAGAACCCGCTGGGAGAGAACGCCCGCTCGGACGCCTGGGCCAAGAACCTGGCTTCGTTCGACTGCGTCGTGGTGCTGCGCGATCACGCCGACTACGACATCGACTTCATTCGCCAGCACGCCAAATGCTTTGTGGACGCCCGGGAACACACGTTTGACCCGGCCAGCAGCCAGACTGCCCGCCAGCTCGCCAAGCCTCTGGCGGTCACCTACACCGGCATGGTGCCGGTCCTGTACCGGACGCAGCAGACGTTGTTGCAGAGCCTGATCGACACGGCCTGGTGGGCGTTTGTGGCCATCGCCGTCGTCATGATGATCGCGGTCCGCACGCGGACGTTCCAGCTGCCGCACGTGCCGGGCGGGCTGGTGGCGATGCTGCCCGCCCTGTTCACGGTCATCGTGGTCTTTGGCGAGCTGGCACGCCGCGGACTGACCGTCGACCTGGGCACGCTGATGACGGCCGGCCTGGCGATGGGAGTGACCGTCGTCGGCACGTTTGAGTTTCTGATCTGGTACCGGCGTGCCGTGCTGCGCGGGCTGGAACGGCGAGCGGCGATCCGGGCGGCTTTCCGGGAGGGATCGGTCACGATCCTGCAGACCACCGTCGTGGTGGGACTCGGCCTGGCGCTGTTCGCGCTGGGCACGTTTGTGCCGACCCAGCGGTTTGGCGTCACCATGTTGGCACTGCTGCTGACGGCCCTGGTGGCCAACCTGGCGCTGCTGCCGGCGCTGCTGGCCGGCCCGCTGGGCCGTTACCTGTCGCCGCGCGTGCCCGCCCTGTCTGCGGACGAAGCGGTCGTACCCATGTCGCGCGCCTCGCGGACGCTCCCCGCGTGCGGGTCATCCGGCGCTGCGGCGGCCGGGGGCGCCATGCACGTGACGCCCCGCGACGGGCGGACATCCACCCTGGTGCGCCGCGACGGCTCGCATACATAGCAGGCGCAGGGCAGATGCCGGCAGGCGCAGGGCAGGTGCGGAGTGTTCCAGTACCTTACACGCCGGCCAGGCCCACACACACAGTCTGGCCGGTGCTGGACTGGCTGAGGACGGCGGCCGTGGCCTGTCGGACCGGTTGGGTCTCGCCCGCCACGACGTTCACCGGGCAGGCGGGGTCGGGATCCGTGTAGTTGAGTGTTGCGGGGATGCGGCCGTGGGCGAAGGCCAGCACGCTGGCCACCATCTCCACCGCTCCACCGGCGGCCCCGAGATTGCCGAAGTAGCTCTTGAGCGCGGTGACCGGCACGTCCCCCAGCACGGCGCGGATCGCTTGCGCTTCGGCCGCATCGTCTGGCACGGACCCCGTGGCGTGCGCATTGACATGTCCCACATCGGCCGGTGACCACTGGCTGGTGCCCAGCGTCTTTTCGATGACGCGTTGCATGGCCTGACTGCGCGTGAAGGTGGGGGACTGGGGGGGCGCGAAGACCGTGCCCCAGCCTGTGACGCGGGCCAGGATTTGGGCGCCGCGTGCGGCAGCGAAGTCTTCGCGTTCCAGCACCAGCGTGGCGGCCCCTTCCCCGTTGACCGCTCCGTCCCGCGCCGCGTCGAAGGGGCGGCAGGCGGATTGTGGCGCATCGATCCGGTGCGAGAGCTGATCCATGCCCCGATACAGCATCGAGGTGGCGGTCATCCGCGAGCTGCTGCCGCCGGTGACCATCACGTCCGCGTGACCACGCTGGATGATCAGGGCCGCCTCGATCAGCGCCAGCAGGCTGGAGGCTTCCCCCTGACAGATCGTGTTGTTCGGGCCGCGCGCGTCCTGGGCGATGCCGATATGGCAGGCCGTCATGTTCGGCAGGTACATCAGCATCCACAGCGGGTACAGCTCGGACATGAAGACCCGGCCCCACTGCTCGGCGTGGAACTTGCCATCCTCAGTGCAGTGCCCGTAGGCCGAGACCGACTCGGTCGGCTCGCAGTACAGCATGTCGCTGGCGTAGAGCACCCCCGTACGTTCTGGCGGCAACTGGCCCGGCTGCAATCCCGCATGCTCGACCGCCATGCTGGCCGCGGCGAATCCCATCTGGATTTCGCGGGACATCACCTTCAACGCTTTGCGCGGCTTGACGTACTGCTTCGCGTCGAAGTCCTTGACTGCCGCGCCGATCCGCAGCGGCAGCCTCAACTCGGCCACGGCCGGCAACACATCCACGCCGCTGCGCTGCTGGCAGAGGGCGTTCCAGTAGCTCTCGGGACCGATCCCGAGGGGGCTGACGACCCCGACTCCCGTGATCACAACGCTCGGTCTGGAATCCATGGGCTAGCCACACGATGGGGACGGATAGGGCACCTGCGAACACGCCATGACGGGGGCGGCCACAACCGGCGAGTTGGCTGCGATGATAGCCCGCCCCGGGCCCCCCTGCAAGATCCGCCGCGGCACTGGCGAGCGCTGGTGCGGGCCGGTGCGGCAGGCCGTGCCCCCCCTCGCTGCGCGGTGCGCTCCCGCCGCCGGTTGTGTGTCCTCTTGGCCGGGCGGCACGCCTAGTGTGCGGCGGGCGCTGGATAGTCATAGATGCGATAGGTCTTGGTCAGTTTGGCGCCACCGCGCTGCAGGGACTGTCGCCGGCGAATGTCGAGGCGATGACGATCGAGCAGCTCGGCGCGTTGAAGCCCGAGCAGATCTCGCGGCTGACCTTCCACCAGCTTCGGGCGCTGACCGCCCCGCAGCTCGCCAGCCTCTCGGACACCCAGGTCGGGGCGTTGAACGCTCTCCAGCTCGCTTCGCTCGGCACGGAGAGGATCACCGCGCTGACAACACAGCAGGTTGCGGCGCTTGAGCCAAAGGCGATCGTCGGACTGACGCCGGCCCAGTTGACGGCGATGAGCACCGAGCAGATCGAGGCGCTCACCCCTGAGCAGGTGGCGGCGATGTCGGCCGATCAGATCGCCGCGCTCGGC
>DAISIS010000232.1:0-8544 GCA_036821925.1 Pirellulaceae bacterium | reverse complement strand
ACACCACGTCGAACGCGTCGGTGGTGCCGGCCTCGGTCACGACGGAGTTGCCGCCGGTTTCCAGCAGCGTGAATCCGGCGGTGTCGTTGTCGAGTGTGACGACGGGCAGCGTATGTGCGGGCAGTCCAGCGAATGCCTCGTCTGACGCGTCCACGTCTATGCTTACTGTGACATCAGTTGCCTGATGGCCATCGACCACGGCGTCGTCGACTCCTGTGAGGGTCACGCTCTGGGGCACGTTCCAGCTGTCCGGAGTAAACGTCAGCGAGACGACATTGACTGCAACTTCACTCGGATCCGCCACGGAGATGTCGATTACGACGTCGCTGGCAGGTTGTGCAGTCAGCACGACGGCGAAGCTGTCCATCGTGCCGTCTTCCGAGACTTGTGAGGGGACGTTGTCTGGTGTAACGAGCAAGCCGGGAACGTCGTTGTCCAGGGTCGTGACCGGGAGCGTCTGGGCAGACAGCATGTCGAACGCATCATCGGACAAGCCGGTGTCGATACTCACGGTGATATTTGTGACGCGATTGCCGTCGACGACCTGGTCGTCCACGCCGGTGACGGTGACGAGCTGGGGCACATTCCAGTTGGCAGGTGTGAACGTGAGTGTTCCGGTGCTGACCGTGACCTCCCCCACGTTGCCGCTCGTGACGTTTAGCACCACATTGCTGGCGGGCTGCGCGGTGAGCGCGACAGAGAACGTATCCTGCGTGCCGGATTCCGAGACTTCTGTGCCACCGTCGCTGGCGGTCACTGAGAATCCCGGGTTGCCGGCGGATGGCGGGACATAGGTCAGGGTGAGTTTCGGGCGATGGGACGGTGTCGTAGCTTCCCGGGAGCTGAAGTCGAGGTCATCGGTAGAGGCGTTGTCGTAGTCTTGAACGATGAAGCCGAAGTTGCCAGCCGGATCGGCGATCCACCCGTTGAGGACGGCGAGTCCTGCCAGGTTCAGGTCGATCGTTACTGCTCCGGCCGTCGGGCCGGTGATGGCTCCCAGGACCGTCGATGCACGATCGCTGGCCCCGGCCGCTCCCGCGACTTCCCACGCAATGCCGGCCGCCGCGTCGTTGAACGTCGTTTCGGTTTCCACCCAGTTGCGAACCAGTTCGTAGATTTCGAACAGGTCAGTGGATGTCGCGGTCACGTTGATGGTGATGCTCGCCGATACGACTGTACTGCCGGCGGGGATGG
This sequence comes from Pirellulaceae bacterium, assembly GCA_036821925.1. GTDB lineage: Bacteria > Planctomycetota > Planctomycetia > Pirellulales > Pirellulaceae > JAAYDI01. Next base: position 7,350 of record DAISIS010000232.1, on the reverse strand, counting down.
AGGTCAGGTCCCACTTCAGCAGCGACGAGAAGTCGGGATTCCCGTCAATTTCCAGCTTGTCGGATGTGCCGAAAACGCGGGTGGGAAAGTCGGTCCGGATCCGCGTATCGCGCGTGCCTGCGTAGAAGGGGTCGGGAGACACACCGTCCTGGAATGAGACGGTCTGTGCGGTGCCGAAATTCGACACATTCACCACGACGTCGTCGGTGGCCACCAGCTCACCATCAAAGGCTGACAACCGGAGCACGTAGGTGCCGGCCGTTTCGAAGGTCGCCGTCGTGTCGATGGCGGCCGGATCGCCGAATGTCACGAGGCCCGGTCCGCTGACGATGCTCCAGTTGGTGGTGACCGTTCCTGGTGGACTCGGCAGTCCGTCATCGCTGACGGTGCCGTCCAATTGAAGTGCGGTGCCCGGGTTGGGAAGCGATTGATTGGGGCCCGCATAGACCGCGGGAGGCGCGTTGCCGAAAAAGAGACGCGCGCTGTATGCCAGGCCGCTGCCCGATGCCATGACGATCAGCTCGTCGTTGAAGGTCGCCTTCGTACTGGTCGGATTGTTGGCGTCCGTCCTGTTGATCAACACATATTCGTCGCCGATGGTCAGCGTCGGCACCAGGATCTCCCGGTAGACGATCGGTCCCTCAGTATCCTCAATGCGATACGCCACGATCAGCTCGGTTTCATTCTGGCCCAGCACCAGGGTGGGACGCGTGCCGTCGGTTTCGAAGCCGAGGAACGGGTCCCAGGTTCCGTCAGGGCGCCGGACGAGCAGGCCGAGTGTCGGGTTGGCGGCGGAACTGAACGACGTCTTCACGGCGACGTACAGCGTGCCATCGGACCCCACGGCCACATTGAGATGGTCGTCTGCAATGCCCCCGTCGGCCGGATTCTGGACAATTACTTCTTCGTCCAGCCAGACCGTCGGGTCGGTCCCGTCGATGTGAATGCGGCAGCCGAAGTGATCCGTGTTCTGGTCTGACCAGAGCACGGCAATCTGGCCGGTGGGCAGTGCAGTCACGACGGAAATGTCATCGCTCGACACGCCCGTGGCCACGTCCAGCGGTGGACTCCACACGCTGTAGGGTGCGTCGGCAGAGATGACTTTGATGGTGCTGCCCGAGTCGTAGGCCGCCCACATGCGGCCGGTCGAGTCGACATCGATCGTCGCTGTCTCCGTGCCCGACAAGTTGAGTCCGACCAGCGTGGGACGCTGGTCCCACGGCTCGTAGGTCCCCGGGTTGCCGGACGTGCCGGGCACGTACTGGACCGATGCCAGCTGACTGGCGCTCCCCTTCTCCAGCAGAATGTGCACGACGTCTCCGACCTGCTTGACGTCCGGCTGTGTGGAGGTGGAGGCCGAAACCTGCAGCACGGACGTCCAGGAGGAGCCGTCCAGTCGCCAGACATGGGTTCCCGTCGTGTCGCTGAAGGCGCTCCACCAGGTGCTCTCATACTCCCAGACCTTGGACTGCGGCTTCTCGCCGGTGGTGGCGGTCATCGGGGTGGGATCCAGTGACTGGATCGACGAGACGGTCAGGAGCAGCCGGTTTTCGAGCGGTTCGAGCAGCAGTTGTCGGCGGGTGGCTGCGGACCGGCTGCCGCGTCGCGCTGGTGTGGACCTGCGTGGCTGAAATGGCCGAGATTGGCGCCGCGCCCTGAGTGACAACATAGTGAACTCCTTTCCTGCGTTTGCGCCGCGAGAGGGGGCCTGTTTTGCCCGGCCCCGGAACCGCTCTGTAGTGCGACCGCCGTAGGTACCGCCCGACCTTCAGTTATTGACGCGACCGGCTGATCCGCAACGGGCGCGCTGGGGGAACACGCTGGGGGAAGTGGCTGCCGCCGCGGCCAACGGCGTCGTCGCAGCGCCTGCCGGGACGCGGCGGCAGGGGGGGCCGTCGCGATTGTCCCGGTTGTGCGGGCGCGGCGTGTGGCGCGCGCCTGCCAGACGCCGGCATGGCTGGCGCTGGCGCCGTAGACCGGCGGCTGTGTGACGTAAATTAGCGCGGCACCTACTTCGGAGCAATGATTGTGGCTTCTGTCGTGTTCGTCATCGGCATGGTCAACCTCGTCCTGGGGTTCGCGCTGGCTGTGGCCCTGGAACGGCGCGTCGTGGTGTACCTGCCGCGGTGGCGTGACAGGGCTGCCTCGCTGGTGCCCGAGGACCCGGACGCGGACGCGCTCCCACACGCTGTCCCGGACGTGGTGGTGGAGCACGTTCCCGACAAATGGCGCCGGATGCTCGAACAGGCGAACGCCGAGTTCCGCACCTTCACGGAAGCGTCGGTGCACATCCTCAATCTGGAGGTCAGCACGTATCGCAACGACCTGCTGGACATTGAAGACCTGGTCCGCAGCGCGATCGCGAAGCAGAATCCGGAGGCGATTCACGATGCCGTGCAGGAACTGGTGGCGCTGAACGCGGAATGGGTGACGCGCCAGCGCGACGCGGTCCGGGTGATCGTGGAGAAGCGCGCGGAGCTGGGGGCGTACGCCGACCTGGGAAACCACCTGGAAGCGGTGCTGCTGGAGCAGTCTCCGGCGATCGAGAAGCTCTGCCAGGAGATCTCCGCCATCGACGCGAAGAGCGACGAGGAGGCGGGTGAGAAGATCATCCGCGAACTGACACAGCTCGTGCGTCTGACCCACGTGCTGCGGGATTCGATCGCAGAGGCGATGGTGGCCATCTGGGCCCGTGAGGACCGGCTGGAGTCGGTCGACCGCATGCAACGCACCGATCCGCTGACCGGGCTGCGGAACCGGCTGGGCGTCGAGTGCCAGTTGCACAAGTGGTGGCGGGAGGACCCGGAACGGCAGCGGCTGATGTGCATCGCGCTGGTGGACTGCGAGCGTCTGGGGAAGACGAACGAATTTGCCAGCACCCGGGTCGCCGACCGCATCCTGCAGGCGCTGGCCGACGTGCTCAAACACCAGGTGAGTCGGGACAGCGGGTTCGAACGCGTGTTTCGCCACAACGGCCATCAGTTCCTGTTGTTCTTCGGGGACGCCGGGCACAGCTCCGTCACTGGCACGGTGGAACGCATCCGCCAGACCGTGGCGGCGACGTTGTTCGAGTACCGCGGCAAGCAGTACTCGCTGACGGTCTCCGCGGGGGTCACAGCGCTGCGGCCCGAGGACGACATGCACCAACTGCTCAGCCGGGCGGGCCTGCTGGTGACGCAGGCCAAGGCCGACGGCGGCAATCGCACGTGCACCGACAACGGACCGCACGTGGGGGTCGTGCCGGCGGCGAAACAGGACGTGCCGCCGCGCACCGTCAAGATCGAATGACCGCCTGGACGACGCGCGGGTGACCGGCCAGATCGGGAATCGTGGTGGCCGGTTCATACCGGCCGTCGCGGGCGATGATCTGGTGCACGGCGCCCTCGATCATGGGGCTGATTTCCAGCAGCAACCCGCCGCCGGGCCGCAACCGGTCGGCCGCCTGTGGCACCAGGCGTTCGATGACCTCGACGCCGGTCGGACCCGCCAGGAGCGCCTGACGCGGCTCATAGTCGCGTACGTCCCGCGGCAGCTGCGCGTACTCCGGCTCGCTCACGTACGGCGGATTGCTCAGGACGAAGTCGAAGCGGACGTCCGCCGGGACAGGCTCCAGCAGATCGCCCGGGCACAACGTGACCCGGTCCAGCACCCCGTGACGCTGGCAGTTCTCGGTTGCGACCGCCAGCGCCGTTGCGCTGAGGTCGGTGGCCCAGACGCGGCACTCGGGCACGTGCCGGGCCGCGCAGACGGCGAGCACGCCGCTGCCGGTCCCCACGTCGGCGATCACCGGCGGTGCCGCTCGGCCGCCCTGCGCTTTGACCGCGTCCAACAGCGCGACCATCACAAACTCCGTCTCCGGTCGCGGAATGAGCACCGCGGATGTGACGCGGAATTCCAGCGAGTAGAACTCGCGCGCGCCGGTCAGATAGGCGACGGGCATGCCCGCCGCCCGCTGGCGGACCAGCTCGCGGAAATGGCTCCGCTGTGCCTCGGACGCGACCTCGTGGTAGGCCGTGAACAGCTCGATGCGGCGGCAGGAGCAGGCGTGGGCCAGCAGCAACTGGGCATCGAGCTGCGGGCTCTCCGAACCGTGCTGCCGGAGAAAGTCCGTCGTCCAGGTGAGCAGCCGTCCCAGAGTCCACGGTTCGTCCGAAGGCATGCTGATCTCCGCGCGCTGCCCGTCTCGCCTCGCGCCGCCGAGCGGTCAGTTCAGGTCGGCTTTCATCGAGCCCCGCAACTGGTCGCGATCGAACGCAATCAGCGCTTCCGTGATCGGCGCCACGGCCCCCGCGAGGATCTGGTCGAGCTTATAGAGTGTCAGGTTGATGCGGTGGTCCGTCACCCGGTTCTCCGGGAAGTTGTAGGTGCGAATGCGCTGGCTGCGGTCGCCCGATCCCACCAGGCTCTTGCGCTCCGTGGCCCGCTTCTGGTGCTCCTGCTGCTGATAGAAATCGTACAGTCGCGACTTGAGAATGCGGATGGCTTTGGCCAGGTTCTTGTGCTGGCTCTTCTCGTCCTGCATCGAGACCACGATGCCCGTCTCGTGATGGGTCAGCCGCACGGCCGAGGCGGTCTTGTTGACGTGCTGGCCACCCGGCCCGCTGGCATGGAAGATGTCCTTGCGGTAGTCGTCTGGCTTGAGGTTGATTTCCACGTCCTCCGGCTCCGGCAGCACCGCGACCGTTGCCGCCGATGTGTGGATGCGCCCCTTGGCTTCCGTCTCCGGCACGCGCTGCACACGGTGTCCACCGCTCTCGTACCGCAGTTCGCGATACACCCCTTCCCCTTCGAACGCCAGGGTGGCCTCTTTGAGCCCGCCCAGCTCCGTCGGGCTCACATCCAACACCTCCACCTTCCAGTCGCGCAGTTCGGCGTACTTCTTGTACATCTCGTACAGGTCGCGCGCAAACAACGCCGCTTCATCGCCCCCGGTCCCCGCGCGGATCTCCATCACGCACCGCGTACGGTTGGCGTCTTCACCGCCAACGGTCAGGTCCAGCAGGTCGTTCCACAGCTCCTCCCGCCGCTCGACCGCCCCGGGCAGCTCCGCGCTGGCCATCTCCCGTTCGTCCTGGTCGTCGCTCTTGGCCATCTGCTTGAGCTCGGCGATCTCGTCACACACGTGCTTGAACGCGCGATACTTCGTCGCCAGCTTGGCCAGCGACCCGTGCTCGCGGGCAATGGCTGCCACCCGCGCCGGGTTGGAAACGATGGCCGGATCCAGCATCTGACGCTCAAGCTCTTCATACCGCGCCAGCTTCGCTTCGAGTACTTCACGCATCCGACCTACCCATTACGCAAGACGACTCCCGCCGGGACCGCACGGCGATGGTCAGCCGCCGCGTTCACCAGACCCACACGGTCAGCTGCCGGCGGCCGCCTCCGCCGCGGCCACGCTTGGCCGGGGATACCACTCCAGACGCCGCCTTCACGCGATCCGCCAGCATGGACGCGCACCTTCGTCCGCTGCGGATTCGCCCGGCGCAACGCACGCTTCATCGCCGCCGCACACGGTCAGAATCGGCCTCGGTCGACCGGCACTACTTCTTCTTCTTGGCCCGTTCCAGGCTGGAGTAGCTGCCGGCAGCGAACTTGTTCTGGAACTTCTCGATGCGTCCGGCCGTGTCGACGTACTTCAACTTGCCCGTGTAGAACGGATGACACGCGTTGCAGATGTCGACCTTCAGTTCCTTGCGCGTGCTGCGCGTCTTGAACTTGTTCCCACAGCCGCAGGTTACGAGCGTCTCGAAATACTCAGGGTGAATGCCTTCTTTCATTTCCTTAAGTTCCCGCAGCGAATGGACTTGGGGGGCCTCTTGGCGGATTTTCGAAAGCCGGCAGTATAGCAGCGGCCCTGCCAGCCAACAAGGGGGAGCCGCCCCGCCGCCCCCGGTGCCCCGCCAAAACGTTCCGATCGCGCGCCCCCGATCCCCAGTGGGTCACCGGCCGCTGGTGACCGGCTCTGGCGGTCCGGTCTTGCCGGTCGTTGGAGGGGCACCATGCCTCAGGCGATCGGCGATCAGCGTGTCGACCAGCAGCTGCATCACATGGTATGCCACCACCGGCACAATGTTGAACCCCAACTCCATGCAGACCTGCAGCCCTACGGCGAGGGTCTTCTGGCTGCCGGCAATCCCCACGGCAATCTGGTCGGGCCGTTCCATCCCCAGGCTGCGCGCGCCGAGCAGTCCGGCGGCCAGGATCGCCAGATGTATCCCCAGCACGCAGGCGATGACGACGAGCAGTTCAGACAAGACCCAGCCGCCGCCCGCTGCCTGGAACCGCTGGGCCGTCTGGACCGATCCGAAGTACATGATGCACAGGATTCCAAGCTGCGCGGCTGTGCCCAACGCAATTGTATGGCGCGTCGCCCAGCGGCCGAATTCCCGCGCCAGGCGGAGGGCCTGCGCAACGACCATCGGCAATACGACGAAGAACGCCAGATGGCGGATCATCTGGACCGCATCAATCTCGGCCGACTCGCCGGTCAAGGTCAGTACCCAGAAGGGCGTGACCAGGAAACAGCTGGCGTTGGTGATCACCGTCACCACAATGCTGACCGCATCGTTCCCGCCGGCACGCCGCGTCCAGACCGCCGCCGACGCCAACGTGCAGGGGATGGCCGCGGTGGCGAGCATGCCGAGCCCCATGTCGCGACTCAGCCACCGGGTACCCAGCAGCACGACCACCGACCAGGTTAGCAGCGGCACGGCCACGGAATTCATCGCCACACCCAGCAGCGGTGGCCCTGGCGTGCGAATCGTCTGCCAGACAGACCGCGCCTCGAGCGGCAATGCCATCAGGAACAGGACTAGCGCTACGACGCCGTAACGAATCATGGCGCTGTTGGCCAGCGCCTCGAGAGGCGCCGTGAGCGACGAACCGGACCCGAGGAACCCGGCCAACATCACACCGGCTAACGCGATCAAGAACCAACGCTGGATGAGAAACGCTTTCATCCCCGAGACTTTCTGTTCCGGACCCATCGGTGGACAAACACGCCTGGATCGCATGCCGCTGGCAGCGCCCCGCCCTACACCGCACGACCTGACAGACCTGACAGACCTGGCGAAATACAACCCGACCAAAGAGACCGGGCATACGCCTGTGGCTCCTCTGCCGAACGGACGACATGTTAACCCGGATCGGCGTTCTGCCAATGTCTCATCGGGCGCGGACGGTTGGACGAATGTGACGGACACCCCCCCTTCTGGTGTGGGCTCCACTCTGATCTATCCCGCAAACGGTTGTCCAGTCTATTATGTTGGCGGACGCGGTATGCGCCGGCGGACCGCGCCCGCTCCGCGTTCTGGTGGTGGGGAGTCTGGTTGATTATCGCAAGCTATGATT
>DAISIS010000231.1:0-8545 GCA_036821925.1 Pirellulaceae bacterium | reverse complement strand
CGGAAGCTGGAGTATGACAACCTGGTGCACGGCATGCAGCAGGACGAGCGTTGGCCGCGCGTCCAGCAGTTCGTGCGCGGCGGCGGCTGGCGCAACTTCAAAGTGAAGTATCCCGAAGCCAACGAGATGTACGCGCGCATGATGATGGTCAGCCGGCGGCTGGCGGAATTGGAGCAGCACGCCGTGGACGGGCCTCACATGGACTGGGCGCGCCGCGCGCTGTATCGCGCGCAGTGCAACTGCCCTTATTGGCACGGCGCGTTCGGCGGGATCTACCTGCCGCATCTGCGCAACGCCGTCTACAACCAGATGATTGCCGCGGACAACCAACTGGACCAGGCCACCGGCAAGACCGGGCCCTGGATCGAAGCGACGGTCAGCGACTACAACTTCGACGCGCGTCAGGAAGTGCGGCTGGCGAACGACCACCTGATCTGCCTGCTGGCACCGGCGGCCGGCGGCCAGCTGTACGAGCTCGACGTGCGGAGCATCTGCCACAATCTGCTGGCGACCCTCGCGCGGCGTCCCGAGGCCTATCACCGCAAAGTCCTCGCGGGCGGGCAGCAACCCGGCCAGGATGTGGCCAGCATTCACGAGCGCATCGTCTTCAAGCAGGAGGGACTCGGCCAGCGCCTGCAGTACGACGCGCATCTGCGCAAGAGCATGCTGGACCACTTCTACAGCGTCGACACCGACCTCGAAGCCGTCCGCGATGGGCGGGCCGACCAGCAGGGGGATTTCCTCGGGAGCGCCTACGAGACGCGGATTCGGCGCAACCCGAACCGGGTCCAGATCCTCCTGACCCGCGACGGATACGCCAGCGGCGTCCCCTTGAAACTCACCAAGGGCATCACGGCGGAAGCCGGCAGCCAGACGCTCGAGATCGCGTACCTCCTGGAAGGCCTGCCCCCCGATCGACCGCTGCATTTCGGCGTGGAGTTCAATTTTGCCGGACTGCCGTCACATGCCGAGGATCGGTTCTTCTACCAGCAAGACGGCACGCGGCTGGGGCCACTCCAGACACAACTCGACCTGCAGGAACACCTGGAGCTCGGCCTGGTCGATCAGTGGCTGGGAATCGACGTGCGGCTGGTTGCCAATCAGCCGACCTCGTGGTGGACGTTCCCGATCGAGACTGTCAGCAACTCCGAGGGGGGCTTCGAGCTCGTACACCAGTCGGTCGCCGTCCACCCGCACTGGCTCGTTCGGGGTGATGCCCACGGGTGCTGGCGCGTCACGTTCCAGCTGCAGATCGACACCAGTCTGGCCGAAAGCCGCATGCCGTCTCCGGTCGCCGCCGCGCTGGCCGATCCAAGTTGAGACGGGGCATGACACTCCGGGCCATCTCGCGCTCCGCGAACGCGCGTCTGTTCGCGGGGCGGGCGGCCAGGCCCGGCCGTCCGACGTCACGTCCCACGTGGCAGCCCAGGCGCGGTCAGATCTCCAGATACTCCTCGACCGCTTCGCGCATGACGGCTTTGTCCGGCTCGAGACCGGTCCACAACTGAAAGTTGATGGCCGCCTGATTGACGAGCATCCCCAGGCCGTTGAGGGTGCGGCAGCCACGGCGGCGGGCTTCCTTGAGCAGCCAGGTTTGCGGCGGATTGAACACGGCGTCGGCGACGATCAGCCCGCTGTGCAGCGATTGCGGTTCAATCTCCAGCCGCGCTTCGCTGTCGAGCAGTCCGACAGATGTAGCGTTGATCACTATCCCCGCGTCTTCCGGGACGACCAGCGATCCGTCCCACGGCATCAGGCGGGCCGCGATCGCCAGCCGCTGCTCGAGCAGCTCCACCAGCACTTGGCCGCGTTCCGCCGTCCGGTTGGCCACCAGGATCTCGGCGACCCCGCGCCGCGCCAGCTCCACCGCGATGGCCCGCGCCACGCCGCCGGCTCCGAGCAGCAGCACGCGTTTATCGGTCGGGTCACAGAGTTCACTGAGCGACTCAGCAAACGCGCGACCGTCCGTGTTGTCTCCCACCAGCCGCTCTCCTTCGCGGCAGACGCAACTGACGGCCCCCATCAGCTCGGCCGATTCGCTCAGCGCATCGAGCAACGGGATGGCCGCCACCTTATGAGGAATCGACAGGCTCGCGCCGCGGAATCCAAGCGCCCGGATGCCCCGCAGCGCATCGGCAAGGTCAGCCGGAGCCACCTCCAGAGTCAGATAGCACCAGTCCAGCCCGAGATGGGCCAACACCCGCTGCATCATGAACTGCGTCGGATTCCCAGCAACCGGCTGGCCGATACAACAGACGATTTCCTGTAGGGCGGAATCCGGCACGCGCACCTCGTGGAGAATGGAGCACCCGGCCTCGGGAAGCGTGATAATCGTTAGAGTCCACATATTCTGCAGTACGCCGTCGCGGAATGCAACGCCGCTGCCCGACTCCCGTCAGCGGTCTCTCGACATGTGTCGGGGTGCAACCAGAATAAAACGGCATGAAACCCGGGCACCTGTTGGCTGGCCTGCTCACGATCGCCGCCCTGTTGTTGGACGTGGCCCTGGCGCAGCATCTGCGCGCTGCGCCGCAGGGAGCGCTCGTGCTGTTGTTGGGTGCCGCCTGCGGTCAGCTCGCGTTACTGAGTGTCTGGTGTGTATGGGGTGGCGCGGCCTGGCTCGTCCGTTGGCTGGCAGTGCTCGCCGCCGCCAGCCTGCTGAGCGTTCCGCTGGCGGCTGCCACGCCTGGTCTGTGGACCGAGTGGTTTGGAGTGCTGTGTCTGTTTGCACTCCTGGTGGCAACCTCACTGGCTGTGGCGCGCTGGTCGGGACTGGACGTCGTTCGCGCCAGTGCAGATGACCGCGCGTGTGCCACCGGCCAGCGATTGCACGGCTGCCAGTACTCGCTCGGCGGGCTCCTGTCGCTCACGACGGCCACCGGGATCGCCTGTGCGTTGCGCGGCTGGGTGGCATTTCCCTGGTCGCATGCACCGGCGCTGGCCAGCTACGGCATGTGTCTCACCTGCGTCGCGGTCGGATCGGTGTGGGCCATGACATCGCCCCGTGCTGTTGCCGTGCGGCTCGCCGCGCTGACATTGGTGTGCCTGGCCGCAGGTGCCGTGATGCATCGCACGGAGCTGGCGCGCGACCTCGGGTTCTTCACGCTCGCAGTGTGCAGCGAAGCGGTGGTTATCTGCTTCGGCCTCAACGTCCGGTTCGCCGGCGGTCTGCGTCTGGAGTGGCCGCGGGAAACACCGTAGCCGCTAGAAATCCTGCCGTTCGATGTACAGGCACGCCGCCCCCAGCACCACAAGCATGAAGACCAGGCTGCTGCGCACGGGTGCCCAGGGATGGAGCCGCACGCGTCTGTCTTGGAGACTTCCGCCCGGCAGGCCCATGTCGACCGTCTCCTCCCGCCGCAGCAGGTACTGAATCGTGTTGTCCAGTTCACCCGGTTGCGGGAACACCGTGTAGAGAGGGACCACGGCGTAGAAGTAGGCGAGTTCCAGCGCCGTGAGGGGCGGTGCGTGCGACTCGATCTGCTCCCACGATCCCCATTGATAGCGGGTGACTCGCTGGACCCGGTCCGCGACCAGCATGGCGGCATCCGCGGAGAAGGCCACGGCCGAGATGTCACCCTGTCCGCGGACGTCGGCCAATTGCAGCGTCGCAGGTGCGCCGGGAGTCGGGGCAAGCACCCACAGGCGGCCGTTGTGGAAGACGATGGCAGCCCCCCGGCCGTCGGGCGCAGCACAGCCAAACCGCGGCTGGCTTCCCGGCTCGGGACAGTACGTCGCGCGCAGCGTGAGCCCGGGCGCTGCGTAGTTCAGGATGCGTCCGTCCGCCAAGGCCAGGAGCACCGTGGAACCGGCGCTGACCACCAGCGCGTCCTCGTCCGGGTCGGCGTCGACCGAGACGGTCTGTGCCTGCCGGTAGTCCGTGTCCTCGCGGGCCAGCAACGTCAACACACCGCGGCTGTACACCGCGACATTGCCCGTCAGCGGATCCACGGCCGCCGCGGCGGGCGGCAACAGCTTCAGGGGCGCGGCCGGACCGGCCGCTCGGAACGGCTGACCGAACGACTGGGGAATCTCCATGAAGAACACCTGGAGTTTCTGCGGCTGCGCTGCCGGGTCGCCCACCAGTTGCTGCACGCCTGTGCCGGTGACGGCCAGCAGCCCCCCGTGGGGGTCCGGCAGCAGTTCCCACGTTCCTTCCGGCAGGCTGGGGCCGTTGACCGCGGGCCATCCCTCACTGTGTCTGCCGACAGACAGGGTCTGGCGGGAGCCGAACATGCCCCGGTCGCCGGCGTGTGCGGCCAGCAGCACCCGGTGCTGGGCGTCGTACACCGGGCCGAGCACGCGTTGTCCCGGCCTGCCTGCGGCAGCGAGAAACACCGCCTGCCACTCAGAGGTCGCGGCATCCCACCGGTGCGTCGCTCCTCGTTCGTCCAGCGCAATGAGCGTGTCGTCAACGGGCACCAGGCGGATCAGCCGCTGCGACTCCACCGCGATCTGTTCGAACACCCCTTTCGTCGCCCCTACCGCGGTGCAGGCGAACCAGAACAGGACGGTCATCACGACGCACACCACGGCGTTGCGCCACAGGACGCCCGCCAGCGCCGACACGGAGTAGTAGATGGCGAACAGGAACAGGAAGATCGGAATGCACAGCAGCAGCCCCTGGCTCCAGATGCCCAGGCGCAGCCCGACGAGGGCCCACAGCCCGACCAGCAGATACGTGACGTTGATGCAGATGAACGCGCAGCCGCCCAGGAACTTAGCCAGGAACATTAGGGACCGGGCCACAGGTTTGCTCAGCAGCAGGCTCAACGAGCCCGGGTCGAACATCTGTGGAATGATCGGCGCCGTAACCAGGATGGCGGCCAACACTCCCACGAATCCGACCAGCACGCTGATCACGGCGGGGAGCACCAGTTGCTCGATCACTTGCCGGACCAGTTTCTCGCTGGCGCGCAGCGGCGGCGACACCCGGAAACCGCCGTACGTGATCGTGATCTGCTGGGCGGGCTGCGGGCGGAAGTACTGCTCGTAAGGCAGGACCACCAGCAGCCGGTTCAGCCGCGCCAGGTCCTCGCCAGACAGCGTTTCGATCCCGCGCTCGACCAACTCGCGCGCTTCGCTTCCCAGCAACACGCCCTCCCACGCCCGTGCGTCGTGCAGGTCCCGCCTCTTGAGCGTCTCGTTCAGCGCCTTGACGAGCGTGGGGAGCTCGGCGAAATAGGAACGGCTGTTCTTGTCGTCCTCGCGCGCAAAATCGCTCAGCGCTCGCCGCGTCTGCTCGTCCCACGTCGACCAGACGCGCTGTCCCGCGGAAGGCGTCCCCCGCTCGAAGTCCCGCTGCATGGCTCGCACCAGCGCCCGGGCATCGACGAAATCATCCGGGCGGAATTCGGTCGTCCGGTCGGTGCGAAACCCGAGCGGAATGAGCGCCGCGAGCACCAGCGTAATCAGGATCAGCAGGATCCACAGGACCCGCGAGGCAAGCGCTTCACGGAACGAATCCGCGATGATGGCAAGGTACGGCTTCATGGCTCACCCGCAGTCAATCCCAGCACTTCCATGAACGCTTCTTCCAGACTGACGCGCCGGCGACCGAGCGCAATGATACTGAGCGACTGGCTGCGCAGCGCGTCGACACAGCGATCGACGTCCGCCTGAGCATGCAGGCACACCCGGATCACATGATGGTCCGCATCCGCCGACTCGACCCGGGCCTCCGGCAAGCCGGCCAGCGCGGCGCGCAGCGCCTGAGCCGATCCCGTCACGCTCACCTGAAGCTCGCTGCCCGCGCCCCGATGCGGCACCAGCTCCTCCACACGCCCCAGCCCCTTCACGCGCCCCTGGTCCAGAATCGCTACGCGATCGCAGACCAGTTCGACTTCCTGCAACAAGTGGCTGTTGAGGAAGATCGTCTTGCCGGCAGCTTTCAGCCGCAGCAGCGTCTGCCGCACCTGCGCGCGGCCGGCCGGATCAAGTCCGTCGGTCGGTTCATCCAGAAACACAAGCTCCGGCTCGTGCAGCAGCGCGAGGGCTAATCCCAGTCGCTGCAGCATGCCTTTGGAGTACTTTCTGACCGAGTCCCCGGCACGCGTGCCAAGCCCGACGCTCTCCAGCAACGGGCCGCTGCGCCGCCGAATCTCGCGCCGCGGCATGCCACTCATCAGGCCAAACAGATTCAGCGCCGTCAGCGCCGTGTGATGCCGCGGAATCCGCAGGTTCTCCGGCAGATAGCCCACCCGCCGCCGCCCAGAGCGTTCCCCCGCCGGCCGACCCAACAGCCACGCACGACCACGCGTGGCCCGGACAATCCCCAACAACAGCTTCACCAGCGTCGTCTTGCCGGCACCGTTGGGACCGAGCAACCCGAAGATCTCTCCCGGGTGCACCTGCAGCGTGACTCCTCGCAACGCATCAAAAGAGCGCCGCCGAATCAGTCCGTCGCGATAGGTCTTGTCCAGATCCTCGACCTCGATAGCATATCCGTCAGTCATGGTGCTCCCGCAGGATCTTACCCGAGATGACCCGGCCGCATGGCGGAGCGCGTCGCGTGGCGGCCGAACAGGGTATGCGCGGTGGCATCCACGACGACGATCGGCAACACGGCGCCGACGTGCTGCAGCGTGCCCTCGAACACAACAATACGATCGCAGTGCGTCCGGCCGGTGAGTTGCAGCTGGGGGCCAGCTGCCGCGCGTTTGCGCGCGGTCTTGCTCGGCCCTTCCACCAGCACCTGGACAGTCCGGCCGACAAACCGTTGGTTGTCTTCCTGGCTGATCGCGTCCTGAATGGCCAGCAGTTCGTTGTTGCGTGCCAGCTTCACATCCTGCGGGACGTCGTCGGGAAACCGCGTGATCGCCTTTGTTCCCGGCCGCGGGCTGTACTTGAAGATGAAGCTGTTCTTGAAGCGGAATTCCTGCACTGCGGCGACGGTGCCCGCGAAATCCTCGTCCGTTTCGCCCGGGAACCCCACGATGAAATCGCTGGAGACCGCCGCCGCGGGCACGGTGTCCCAGATGCCATGCATCATGTCCCGGTACTGCTCGACCGTATAGCCGCGTTTCATGCGTCGCAACACGGCATTCGAACCGCTCTGCAGCGGGACGTGCAAGTAGGGTGAGCACTTGGGGAGAGCACGCACAGTCTGCAGCAGACGCGGCGTCATATCTGGCGGGAAATTGGTGACAAACTTCAGTCGCTGTATCTCCGGTATTTCGTGCAGCCGAAGCAGCAGGTCCGCCAGATCGGTCGTCTGCCCGTCGGTCTCATAGCGGTAGCTGTTGACCGTCTGGCCAAGCAACGTGATCTCCACGCAGCCCTGCTGCGCCAGGGTCTGCGCTTCGCGCAGGATGGCGTCGGGCGGACGGCATTGCTCCGGGCCGCGGGTCATCGGGACGACACAGTAGGTACAGAACTTGTCGCATCCGATCTGAATGCGCAGGTAGGCCTGAAACGGCGTCGGGCGCATGGTCGGATCGCGCAGCGGATCGAACGTTTCGTGACTCCGCCGGATCTCGTCCCGCGAGCCAGCCGTGCGGCCCAGGCTGACCGCCACCTGGCGTCGCTCACCCGCGGCAGCGCCAGCCAGCAACTCGCTGAGCCGCTGCAACTGCCCGGGGCCGACGACCAGGTCCAGGTATGGAATCCGCTCGAACAACGCGTGTTGTTCCTTCTGGGCCATGCAACCCAGCACTCCCAGGATCCGGTCCGGATGTTCCTGCTTCCACCGGCGGAGTGTGCCCAGTGCGCTGTAGACCTTGTCCTCCGCGTGCTGCCGCACACTGCATGTGTTGAACAGGACGACGTCGGCCATCTCCACATCGTGGGTCACGCTGTAGCCGTCGCGGCGCAGCAGCGCCACGACCATTTCGCTGTCCAGCAGGTTCATCTGGCAGCCGACCGTCTCGATCAGCACGCGCTTCGACATCGGGATTCCCCTGCCCTTGAGCAGACGAAGGGGTGTATGACAGGACGGTGCAGCCGGCGGGCAGTGCCCTCACCTGGCCGGCGGGACGCGCACCGGGGGCCGGGCGGCCCCACACCTACGGTTTCGCTCCCTGCGCCGCGTTCGGGGGCTGCTTCCCGCGCCCCTTCCGGTTCTGCTCGCGCCGCTTCTCGGTGCGTTTCCGATCCAGCTGCGCGGCAACCTCCGTCTGCAGCTGGGCGACCATCGCGTCGCGCCGCCGCCGCATGAGCCGCACCAGCGTCAGGATCGCGACGTAGGACGCTCCCAGCAGGATCGCCACCTCGCCAATACTCATCTGGGCCATCGCACCATTCCCCCGGCAGTCCGTTGCAAGGCTAACGTCCAGATTCTACACCGCGACCGCAGGCCGAGCGAGAGGGAAACCAGCCGCAGGCTGCCGACCTGAGCCCCCGGCGCTGCACACACCTGCGCACCGACCGCGCCGCAGCCGACTAGTCGCTGTCGCCCAACGAGTCACCCGCCTGCACGGGATAGCCGCAGAGGAACTCGCCGGCGTCCACGACACGTTTGCCTGCCGGCTGCACCTGCTGGATGGCCAGACACCGGTGGCCACCACCACGTCGATGGACTGGACGGCGGGATTCTCGACGGACCACA
>DAISIS010000230.1:0-8545 GCA_036821925.1 Pirellulaceae bacterium | reverse complement strand
GTCCCCATGTCGGTCTTGACGAGCCGGGCAAAGAGCTTGTCGAGCAGCGCGTCATCGACCAGTTCCCCGTCCTTTTTGAACAGGTCGCGGATGTCCTTCTGGAGCAGGACGCGCGACTTCTTGAGTGCCTGCCCGAAACGCGACAGCAGCCCGCCGGCGGGCTCCCCCTCCGGCGCAGCCGCCACTTGCGGCTCCTCTTGCGGATCGGCCGCCGAAACCGGGTTCTCTTTCCGTCGAAATCGATCGAATAGCGCCATGGTTCTGCACCAGTCCGAAGCGTGGCAACTCAGGACGGGTCCGGGCCCGCCCCCTCGTGTTCATCCCCCGCGGCGGCACCTGCCTGCTGCTGCTGCGCCGACGACCCGCGCTGCTGCTGCGCCTCTTTCAGGAACCGGTCCAGCACGCCGTTGACGAAGTGGGCCGACTGCCCCGCGCCAAACCGCCGGGCCAGTTCGACCGCTTCGTTGATCGCCACGCGCCCCGGCATCTCGGTGCACAGGATTTCATAGGCGCCCAACCGCAGCACGTTGCGGTCGGTGACCGCCATCCGCCGCAGGCTCCAGTTCTGCGCGCGTTCGGCCAGCATCCGATCCAGTTCCGGGCGGTGGTGCCGCACGCCGGCCAGCAGCGTCAGGGCGAACTCCACCAGCGCCGGATCGTGGTTCAGGCGTTGCCGCACAAACCGTTCCGAACGGGTCAGGCTGTGCCCCGGGTTCATATCATCTTCGAAGAGGACCTGCAGGACAACCTCTCGAGCTCGACTGCGTCGCGTCATTGTAGCCCGCGTGAAAAAAGTTGTGGTACGACAGTTGGCGGCCGCTCAGGGCAGCGTGCCAAGCAGCTGCGCCATCTCCAGCGCTGCCTCGGCACATTCGCTCCCCTTGTTCCCCACATTCCCGCCGGCGCGATGGATCGCCTGCTCCACGGTATTGCAGGTCAGGATGCCGAACAAGACCGGCACATCAGACTCCCGGGCGATCTGCCCCAGCGAATCGCTCACCTGCCGGTTGATGTACTGGTCATGCGTGGTCTCACCCCGGATCACCGCCCCCAGACAGAGCACGGCACAATACGCGCCGCTGCGCGCCATCCGCTGCGCCACGACCGGAATCTCCCACGCGCCCGGCACGCGGGCCACGTCGATCGACTGGTCGGGCACTCCGTGCGCCCGGAGCGTCGTCAGAGCGCCGTCGAGCAGCTTCTCGGTGATCGCCCGATTGTAGCGGGCCACGACCACCGCAAACCGGCCGCCCGCGGGACAGGTGACGGTACCTTCGAAAATGTTAGGCATCAGTAGGGGTCCTGGGCAAGAAGGAATGACGAAGGAATGACGAATGACGAGATACCCAGGCACGAGGGAAGGACGAATGACGAAATACCCAAGCACGAGGGAATCACGAATGACATAATGGATGGCTGCTGGGGGAGGAGTGGGGATGGCATCCGGTGTGTCCCTCGTGCTTCCTGATTCGTCCTTCCTTCGTGCTTGGGTATTTCGTCCTTCGTCATTCCCTTCCCTCTGTCATTGCGGTCGGCCCCGGGGTCAGCCGTTCATGTTCATGCTCATCAGGAACTCGGCATTGGTCTTGGTCTTCTGCAGGCGGGTGACGAGCAGTTCCATGGCGTCGGGCGCATTCATGTCGCTCAGCACGCGCCGCATCACGCACACGCGGCGGTGCTCTTCGGGGTCCATCAGCATTTCTTCCCGCCGGGTGCCGCTGCGGTTGATGTCAATGGCCGGCCACACCCGCCGGTCGACGAGTTTCCGATCGAGGACGATTTCCAGGTTGCCGGTCCCCTTGAATTCCTCGAAGATCACCTCGTCCATCTTGCTGCCGGTGTCGACCAGGGCGGTGGCGAGGATGGTCAGCGACCCTCCCTCCTCCACCTTGCGGGCCGAGCCGAAGAAGCGTTTGGGATTCTGCAGGGCGTTGGCGTCCAGACCGCCCGAGAGGATCTTGCCCGACTGCGGGCACTCGGCATTCCACGCCCGTGCCAGCCGGGTGATGGAGTCGAGGAAGATCACGACGTCCGTGCCGTACTCCACCATCCGCTTGGCTTTCTCGATCACCATCTCGGACACCTGCACGTGCCGCGAGGAAGGTTCGTCGAACGTCGAGCTGATCACTTCGCAGCTGTGCCCTTTCACCTCCCGTTCCATGTCGGTCACTTCCTCCGGCCGCTCGTCGATCAGCAGCATGATCACGTAGGCGTCCGGATAGTTCTTGATCACCGAGCGGGCCATCTTCTGCAGCAGGATGGTTTTCCCGGCCCGTGGCGGACTGACGATCAGGCCGCGCTGGCCGAAACCGATCGGGGTGACCAGATCGACGACCCGCGTGGAGACGTCCCGGGCGTCCGTTTCCATCACGATGCGGGTGTCGGGATGCAGCGGCGTGAGGTCGTCAAAGGAGACCTTCTCGGCCATCAGGTTGGGATCCTGATAGTTGATCGCCTCCACCCGCAGCAGCGCGAAGTAGCGTTCGTTCTCCTTCGGCGGGCGGATCTGGCCCGAGACGGTGCAGCCGGTCTGCAGGCCGAACCGGCGGATCTGGCTGGGCGAGACGTAGATGTCGTCCGGGCACGGCAGGTAGTGGTAGTCGGGACTGCGCAGGAAACCGAACCCGTCCGGGAGGATTTCCAGCGTGCCTTCGCCGTACATCAGCCCGTTCATCTTGACCCGTTCTTTCAGGATGCGAAAGATCAGGTCCTGCTTCTTCATGCCGGCGACGTCGGTCACGTTGTCCTTGCGCGCCGCGTCAATCAGCTCGGCCATGCTCAGCTTCTGCAGCTCGGCGATGTGGATTTCGCCCTGCTTGATCTTCTCGTAGCGATCGTTGGTGTCGTCGCGAATCCCGCGTTCGGCCTCGTCCGCCAGCTCTTCGGCCAGCGACAAGGGATTCTCGTCTTCCCCGGCATAGGACACCGGATCCGGGTCCGCCGGCCGCTCCTCACGCGGCTGCTCGTCCGCCACGGCGTCGCGTGGTGCCGCTTCCGAAACGACCTCAGACTTCCGACGCGACACGCCCTTGCGGCGCGTCCCGCGCGACTCCGAAGGCTTGGGATTCGAGTTCGTCATGGGGTGGATGCTCCTGATGAGCAGTTGGGCTGGACACACAGAGGGTGCCCCGCGGTGGGACCC
Organism: Pirellulaceae bacterium; assembly: GCA_036821925.1. Lineage (GTDB taxonomy): Bacteria > Planctomycetota > Planctomycetia > Pirellulales > Pirellulaceae > JAAYDI01. The sequence continues at coordinate 5,403 of DAISIS010000230.1, read as the reverse complement.
AGTTCTGAAATGCAGGAACAGCTGGCGGAGATGGGAGCCTGTTCCGACCAGCGCGAATCAAGGGGGAGAATGGTATGACTCTGCACTCTATTATGGGTCTTCAGACCCGTTCGTGAAAGGGCGTTCTGGAAAATTCGTCGACCGGCTGGCAAGTGGCAACGAATGCCAGAGCTGTACCACTTGGGCGGCGAGCTGCGCGCGGGTCCCGGAGTTGTCCAGCACGACCTGGGCCCGCGCACGCTGCCCGTCCAGCGGCGGCTGCGCCGCTTCGCGCGCCCGCAGTTGCTCCAGGCTCCACCCCCGCGTCTGCACGCGTGCCGCGCGGAGGCCAGAATCAGCATCGACAAAGACGAGGATGTCACACAGCGCATCCCAGCCCGCCTTGTACAGCACGGCGGCCTCCAGGACGACGACCGGCACGTCACCCTGCCGGGCCAGCGTCTGCAGGCGGTCCCGCAGACGCGCGGCAATCTGCGGATGCGTCCACCGCTCCAGAAACGCGAGCTCCCGCGGGCCGGCCGGCGGCGGCGCAAACACCTTCTCAGCCAGCACACTCCGCCGAATCTCCCCCTCCGCATCGAGAATCTCCGGACCCCAGCGTGCGGTCAGCGCCCCGCGGACGGAGGGGTCCCGCAACACCTCGTGGCCGATCCGGTCGGCCTCCAGCACCACGGCGCCGAGTTGCCCGAGCAGCTGGGCAACCAGCGATTTGCCGCTGGCAATTCCGCCCGTGACCCCGATCACGATCATGGTCCTGGCCTCCGCCTGTGTCGCACTACCCAAGAGGCTCGCAATCGGCCCAGTTCGCCCCGGCTTTAATGTCGACCCGCAGCGGCACGCTCAGCCGGCCCACACCAGTCATCTCCTGCACCACCAGCCGCGACAACCGGTCCAATTCGTCTGCCGGCACTTCGAACACCAGCTCGTCGTGAATCTGCAGCAGCATCCGCGCACGCAGCTGATCGCGGCGCAGCCGGTGATGGACCTGCGTCATCGCCTGTTTGATCAGGTCGGCGGCCGTGCCCTGGATGACCGTGTTGATGGCGATCCGTTCCGGCATGGTCCGTTGACGGGTGCCGGCGCGTTTCGCCGGATCGCGCACCCCCTGGATCGCGCGCCGCCGGCCTAGCGCTGTCGTGACATATCCGTTCTTCCAGCAGTCCGAGAGGATCTGGTTCAGGAAGACTTCCACTCCGGGATACTCGTTGAAGTACCGGTCGATGAACACAGCCGCCTCGTCTTTCTCGATCGCGAGGGCCGCGGCCAATCCGAACGCGCTCTGGCCGTAGATGATGCCGAAGTTGATGGCCTTGGCCGCCCGGCGCTGGTCCGGTGTGACCTGGGAGAGTGGCACATTGTTCACCTGGCTGGCGACCTGGGCGTGGATGTCACGATCGTCGGCGAAAGCGCGCAGCAGCGTGGCGTCCTGGGAGAAGTGGGCCAGGACGCGCAGTTCGATCTGCGAGTAGTCGGCGCAGAGCAGCTGCCAGCCCGGTTCCCCGGGCACGAACGCCGCGCGAATCTCGCGCCCTTCGCGCGTCCGCACAGGGATGTTCTGCAGGTTGGGGTCCGTGGAGCTCAGACGCCCGGTGGCCGCCACATCCTGCTTGAACGACGTGTGCACGCGTCCCGTCTCCGGATGCACCAGCTGGGGCAGCGCATCGATGTAGGTGCTCTTGAGCTTCGCCTGCTGCCGGTACTCGATGATCTTGGCCGGCAACGGGTGCTCGGACGCCAAGTGACTCAGCACATCCGCGTCCGTGCTCGGACCGGTCCGGGTGCGTTTGACCACCCGCAGTCCCAGGTCGTCGAACAGGATCCGCGCCAGCTGCCTGGGGGAATCGATGTTGAACCGCGTGCCGGCCGCCGCGTAGATCTCTTCCTCCAGCGTCGCCAGCCGCTGGGCCGCCTGCTGGCTCAAGCGCGCGAGCAGCGGCACGTCGATCCGGATGCCGTGGAACTCCATTTCCGCCAGCACCTCGACCAGGGGCATCTCCAACGTGTGGAACAGCTGGTCGAGCCCTTCCTGACTCAGACGTTCCTCCAGAACCTGCGCCAGCCGCCAGGGCACGTCCGCGTCCTGCGCGGCATAGTCGGTCACCAGCGCCACCGGCACCTCGTCCATCTGCCGCTGACTCTTCCCCGTCCCGATCAGGTCCCGGATCTTGATCGTGTCGTGATTCAAGTAGCGTTTCGCCAGGTCGTCCATGGTGTGGCTGCGTTCGCCTGGCGCCAGCAGGTAGTCGGCCACCATTGTGTCGAACGCCACGCCCCGCAGCTGGACGCCCGCGTTGCGCAGCACGATCAGGTCGTATTTCAGGTTCTGGCCGACCTTGGCAATCTGCGGATCCTCCAGGATCGGGCGGAGCGCCGTGAGCACCTGCGCCGCGTCCAGCTGGGGCTCGCCCGCCGGCGCGCGCACCGGCACGTACACCGCACGACCCGGCTGCCACGCAAAGGAGCAGCCCACCAGCTGCGCCGCGCGCGCATGGGTCGACGTCGTCTCCGTGTCGACGGCGATCCGCGCCTGCTGGCTGAGCGTCGACACCAGCGCGGCCAGCTGCGCCGGCGTGGCGACCGTCTCGTACCGCGTGGTCCAACGCGCCGGCGCTCCGGACACCATCAGCCCCGTCAACCGCTGGGGCAACGTCTGGAACCCGAATTCCGCACACAGGTCCCACACCGCCTGCACGTCCATCCCCCCCACGTGCGCCGCCGACCAGTCGACGTCCAGCGGCACATCGTCGTCCAGACGCACCAGCTGCCGGCTGACCAACACCAGCTCCCGCGCCCCCTCGATGCTCTCGCGCTGCTTCGGGCGCGGAAGCTCCCGCACGTGGGCCAGGATCCCCTCGAGCGTGTCATACTGGGCCAGCAACTGAGCGGCGGTCTTCTGGCCAATCCCCGGTATGCCCGGCACGTTGTCGGTGGCGTCCCCCCACATCGCCTGGAAATCGACGACCTGGTCCGGGCGAATCCCCCACTGCGCCTCAACCGCCGCCGCGTCGATCACCTGCCCCTTGCGGATGTTGTAGAGCTTGATGCGGTCGCTGATCAGTTGCCGGCAGTCCTTGTCGTTCGTCACCAGGTAACAGTCGCCTCCCAGCCGCTCGGTCCGCCGGGCCACCGTCGCCAACACGTCGTCCGCCTCGTACCCGGCGACCGACAGCACGGGAATGGCCAGAGCCGCCAGAAACCGCACGATGTTGGGAATCTGCAACTGCAGGTCCTGCGGCATCTCCGACCGCTGCGCCTTGTACGGCTCATACAGCGCGTGCCGAAACGTGGGCCCCGGCGCATCGAAAGCACACAGCAGGTAGTCAGGCTTCCTCCGTTCGAGAATCTCCAGCACGTCGCGCAGGAAGCCGTAAATCGCTCCCACCGGCTGCCCCGCCGGGCCACTCATCTCCGGCAGCGCGTGGAACACTTGGTAGATCAGCGAGTGGGCATCGAGCGCGTAGACGCTCTTGCCCTCGAGCGACCCCTCGAGCGACCCCTCGAGCGACGTGGCGGACCGCAACGGCCACCCGGCGTTCGGCACGCCGGCCGCCGCTTGCCCCCCCTCCGTGGACGGAACCTGCGCGTCGTCTTCAAAACCCGCCAACCGCTGCTGCCGCCGTTTCCCCTGCATGGTTCGCCTCGCCCGCTTCCCTTCCGCTCCGCTCAAACGTCGCCGCCGGAAAACCCGGCACAAGAATAACTGGAATAATACGCGCCGCCGTCAGGTCCGCGCCGCGAGCCGGGACCTCCTGATTTGATAACCGCCCGGCGTGCCGGCGGCCATGACGGATCCCGCCACTGGTGGCCGATTCCGCCTTGACCGACACGATCGCACCTGGCGCACGGTTTTCCCAGCTTTTCTAGTTCCCACGGATTGCGGAATTTATTGACAGTCCTGGGGGTCGTGTTTACACTCGACCTAGGTTCTTGCCCCATAGCAGTTTAGCAGAGTCTGGTTGCATGCCCCTACGGGGTCCCGTCTGTGGGTTGGACGGACGCGTACGAGGCCGGGGCGTCCGGCACGTCGAGCATTCGGGGCAGCTGATCAGGATTTGGGCCGCCGAGAACCACTGAAGCTGTCGACCGCAGCACGCGGATTTATGCGCTACCAGGAGTGATCACAATGGCGTCGCGAGAGAACCAGGGTCTCCACATCGCACTCATACTGCTCATCATGCTCACCATGGGGTTGTGCGTGATATCGTACGTCTTCTACAGCGCGTCGGAGCGTCGGCGGGGCGAGGCTGAGGACGCGCGGAATCAGTTGGCGCAGGCGCAGAAGGACCTGGCGACCGCCAACTTCAAGGTGCAGACGTTGACGTACATGGTCAACGGCGGCAGCAAGACGATGACGCAGATCGAGGCGGACCTGGCGAACATCACCAGCGCCGGTGGTGGTGCGGACGATCCGGTCACGCAGCAGATCGTCAAGAACTTCAAGGACAACATGCTGCTCTATGGCGCTCCGGACCAGGAGAGCGAAGCGGCGCGGAACTACGAGTCACTCCCCTCGTTCCTGCTCGCGCGGGTACGGGATCTGAACCAGCAGCTGGCCGACCTGCGGCGTAACGAGAACGCGCTCAACACGCAGAAGGCGCAGCTCGAGCAGACGGCGGCCGAACGGTCGCAGAAGTTCGAGGACGCGGCCAACCAGGCGCGGGCCGACCTGGACGCCGAACGGCAGAAGTTCCAGTCGGACCTGGGGGAGGTGCGGAAGCAGATGGAGGGCATCGCTGCGCAGGTGGCCGAGAAGGACAACCGGATTGTGGAGCTGACCGAGCAGATGACGCAGCAGCAGGAGGCCGCGAGCAAGAAGATTGCCGACATGGAGAAGGCGATTCTGGACATCAAGATCCAGCGTCAGCAGGAGGAGAAGCCTTCGTTCGAGACGCCGGACGCCATCGTGACGAGCGTCAATCAGAAGGCGGGCGTGGTCTATCTGAACGTCGGGTCGGCCGACAATCTGAAGCCGCAGCAGACGTTCAGCATCTTCAACAAGGGGACGACGGCCGTGATGCAGGCGGCCCCCAAGGCACGCATTGAAGTGACACAGGTGGTCAGCGAGCACGTGTCGGTCTGCCGGATCCTGGAGGATCAGGTGGCCAACATTATTGTGCCGGGTGATCTGGCGTTCACGCCGGCCTGGTCGCCGGGCCAGCAGATCCATTTCGCCATTGCCGGATTCATCGATCTGACCAACGATGACAAGAGCGATCTCGAGATGCTCAAGAACCTGATCAGGGTCAATGGCGGGGTGGTGGACGACGAGGTGACGGTGCAGACGCGGTACCTGATCCAGGGCACGGACAAGGGCCCCGGGCCGGACGGCACCTTTTCGGACGCTGAGCGGAGCGCCTTCAACGCCATGATCACGGCGGCCACCGTGTTCGGTGTCGCTCGGCT
>DAISIS010000229.1:5104-8630 GCA_036821925.1 Pirellulaceae bacterium | reverse complement strand
GAGGCGGGATTACGCAGCGCGCGAGAGACGAGAGCGAGCACGAGCACGAGCACGGGGGATCGTGAAAGCGCGTCGCGCGAAGCGAAACTAGTAACCGGGGCCGCGTGCCGGGGGGCCGTAGCCCCGGTAGTTGGTCAGCCGCGCCGTGCGGGGCGACTCGAGGGTGCCGTAGCCGCTCGGCCCGTACGGCGCTGCACCAGGGACCAGAACGGGGTGGGGCGTCCCGCCGGCGCCGGGCAGTGGGCCGGCAACCGGTGGACGGAACTGGGGAGCGGCAATGTCGACGGCCGGATAGCCTTCGATCTGCGGCATCGTCCACAGCTGCGCGGCGTCCCCGGTGAGCCGATTGATGGCGAAGCTGGTTACGTCCAGGTCGAACGCCATCTGTGCCGGCTGACCCGGCAGGAGTGCCACTTCGATGTGATGCGGCATCGTCACCGCTTCCTCGCGGTAGAAACGATGCCGGCCGGCCCGCGCCGAGAGCAGCAGCTGGCCGTTGGCATCGTACCATTGCTGCTGCGCCGCCCAGCCGTACTTGGCGTCCACCAGCAGGACCCGCGTCAGGTCCCCGCGGGGCGACGGGATCCGAGAGGTGATTTCCAGCAGATTCGGCTCGCGCGCGACCGGACCGCTGTGGCTGCCGGCCGGATCGAGATAGATCAGCCCCAGCGTGTCGACCAGCCGATTCGGCTCCATCGGAATCAGCTCGCGGGCCGGGCTGTTGGCGAAGTCCGCATGGCGCGCAAAATACACGGAGGGCTGCGAATCGCGCCGCACCCAGAACCAGAACAGCTCGTCATTGCTGCCGATGTCCAGTTCCCGGCCCGTGAACTGCGAGAGCTGTGCGAGCAGCCGGAAACTGCGTGGCTGCTCGTACGCCAGGTTCGCGCGCAGCGCCGGAATGCCCTCCACCCGCAGCGTGGCATTCTCGGTCTGCAGCCGCTGCACACGCTGCGTGTTGGCGTTCACCACGTAGATCACATTCTCCAGAGTCGGCGGGCCGGCAAACGCCTCGGGCGGCAGGTCCGCCTGCGGCGCACGGAGCCAGTACGGGCGCACATGGCACCCGGTCACCAGGATCAGCGACCAGAGACCGATGATCAGAGCGGTGCTGCGTTGGCTCAATTTCGCATCCTTGCTTCCATCGTGCCCGGCATCTACGCCTTGCCCGCAAACAACAATTCGGCGAGCTGGTTCTGAATCTCCTCCACACGCTGCGGCGTCAGCGGCGAAACAGGCACACGATACTCCCGCTCGTTCCGCGGACAGTACAACACGAAAACCTCCTCGCTCTCCCCTTCCCGCTGCGTCTCCTCCAGCCGCACAATACGCCGCCGAATCATCAGCAGCGCCAATACGTAGCGCATGTCCGCCTGCGCCACCTCGTCCTCCAGCTGTTCGAAATAGTGCAGAATCACATCGTTCGGCGCCCAGTACATCTTCTGAGAACGAATGTCGGGCACCTGCGATTTCCACCAGCCAACCGTACCCTCGGGCGGACCTTTCCACGCCGCAGCACAATAGTCCTTGCGCACCACGTGCGCCCCCTGTGCCACCAACACCGAATAATACTCGTCCCCCGGCTGCAAGATCACGTCCGTCTCACAACACTTCCGCGTGCAGCGATGTACTTCAAAGTCGAGCATCGACGCGTCCTGTGCGGAAGGAAGAGGGAATGACGAATGACGAAATACCCAAGCACGAAGGAATGACGAATGACGAAATCACTGCTGCGGGTCGTCGGTGGCCCACTGCAGGGTGGCGGATAGTACCCGAAACGGCCAGCCAACTCAATACGCAGTGAAAAATCGATCGCTCGTTCCGTCCGGGCCGATTCGCACTTCGACCCGCCGCCCGCAGCGCGGGCAGTTTCCCGCGTAATGCGTCCGCTGTCGATTGACGTAAATCCTTGCGTAGACCCCACAACAGGCGAAGTGGATGCCCAGAAAGCGGCGTCCACCCGCGGAGGATTCCCCCGCCGGCTGCGGCGGATCACGGCCTGTGTCGAAATGCTCACCTACCATCGTCCTGACCCACAAAATGCTGACAGGTTGGGTCCCCTACGCTCCTTGTGTACAATGGTACCCGCAGGATGGCTATAGGTCTTTGAGCATCGGTGTAAGCGAGGCGGAGTCCCCCGATTGCGCCCCGTTCCACTGTCCCACCCCTCGCCTGGGAAGAAAGATACTTATGGCGCGTCCGCTGCTTCGTGTCGCTTCGGCTGCCTGCCTTGCATGGCTCGTCACCGCCAACCTCCAGGCCGATGATTGGCCGGCGTGGCGCGGCCCCCACGGAGATGGGCACTGCCTCGATGCCGGCTACCCACTCGAGTGGTCCGCCACGAAGAACGTGCGTTGGAAAGTCCCCCTCCCCGGCCCCGGCAACTCCACCCCCGTCATCTGCGGCCAGCGTGTATTCGTCAGTTGTGCTAGCAGCGCCGGGCCGGTGCGGAGCCTGATCTGCTACCAGCGTGACACGGGGAGCAGCTTGTGGCAGCAGGATGTGGAGTATGCAGAAGAAGAGCCAAGCCACACTAACAATCCATACTGTTCGTCGTCGCCAGTCACGGACGGCGAGCGGGTGATTGTGTGGCACGGCTCGGCGGGGCTGTACGCTTACGACGTGGATGGCACACGGCTGTGGCACCGCGACCTGGGCAAGTTCGAGCATGTATGGGGCAATGGCTCCAGTCCGCTGATTCATGGCGACCTGGTGATACTCAATGCCGGGCCGGGCCTGAATGCCTACCTGGCCGCGGTGGACAAACACACCGGCACCGACGTGTGGCGGCGGGATTTTCCCGACATGGTGTCGCAGGAAGTCGATGAGTTCCGGGGTTCCTGGAGCACGCCGGTAGTCGCGTCGCTCGGCGGACGAGAACTGCTGCTGATCAGTCTCCCGCTGCGTCTCCACGCGCTCGACCCGCTGACCGGCAGCGACATCTGGTCGTGCGAGGGGCTGGGCAAGGTGTCCTACACCAGCCCACTGCCGTCGGAGGAAGCGATCGTGGCGATGTCGGGCTACCATGGGCCGGCGATGGGGGTCAAGCCGGGCGGCGACGGGGATGTCACGTCGACCCATCGACTGTGGATCCACGAGGAGGCACCGCCGCAGCGCGTCGGGGCTGGGGTCATTGTCAAGGACTGCCTGTACATCCTCAACGAGCCGGGGATTGCGTGGTGCATCGACCTGCTGACCGGCGAAATCCTCTGGAAACAGCGGCTGAGCACGGCGCCGTCCTGGAGTTCCGCGTGCTACGCCGACGGACGGCTCTACGTCAACGACATCGAAGGCACAACCTTCGTGCTCCAGCCCGACGAGTCGGAGTGCATCGTGCTGGCCAGAAACGAACTGGGCGAGCCGATGCGTGCCTCGCTGGCGTTCTCCCAGGGTCAGATCTTCGCACGGACCTACCAGCACCTGTTCTGCCTGGAGGCCGCTAAATAGCGGGCCCGCGTCCCCCACCCCCGCCCCCCCCCCTCTCCTCTCTCCTCCCCCCCCTCCCCTCTCTTCCTCCCCTCCTCCC
>DAISIS010000229.1:0-5094 GCA_036821925.1 Pirellulaceae bacterium | reverse complement strand
CACCTGTTCTGCCTGGAGGTCGCCAAATAGCGGGCCGGCTCCTCGCCTGGGCCCTGTGCCCCGCCTGATCCGCCCCCCCGCCCCTGCTCTCCTCTCTCCTCTCTCCTGCTCTCCTCTCTTCCTCCCCTCCTCCCTTGACCTGCCCCACGTATTGGGCTAGATTTTTCGCAGGTAGTTATCGTAATCCGGTTTGGATGGACAGCAAAAAATGCACGGCGCGGACCTCCTGCTACTGGTGGAACTGTTGCTTGCCGACGGCAGGCCGTAGGGGAGGTTTTTCGTCGCCTTTTGACGCTAGAGAACACGGACCCCGAGGCCTGCAACGCCTCGGGGTTTTTTCGTTGCCGTTTACAGAAGGACGTATTCCATGACTCAGTCACGCCGCATCACCATCTTTGACACGACCTTGCGCGACGGCGAGCAATCGCCGGGAGCCAGCATGAACCTGACCGAGAAGATCGAGATCGCTCAGGCGCTGCAGGAGCTGGGTGTGGACGTGATTGAGGCCGGTTTCCCGATCGCCTCGCCCGGCGACTTCGAGGCGGTGCGGGAGATTGCGGGGACGATTCACAACATCAGCGTGTGCGGGCTGGCGCGCTGCAACGAGAAGGACATCAACCGGGCCTGGGAAGCGCTCAAAATCGCCAAGCATCCGCGTATTCACGTCTTCCTGGCGACCAGCGCGATCCATCGCGAATACAAGCTCAAGATGACGTGCGAGGAGATCATCCAGCGCGCGGTGGACGGCGTGAAGCTGGCAGCCTCCTACTGCGACGACGTCGAGTTCTCGCCGGAAGACGCGGTACGCACCGAGCATGACTTCCTCTGCCAGGTGGTGGAAGCGGCGATCCGAGCCGGCGCGCGCACCGTCAATATTCCTGACACGGTGGGGTACGCGACGCCGGCCCAGATGGGCGACACCATCGCCATGTTGCGCAATCGCGTCCCGAACATCGACCAGGCGGTCATCAGCATCCACTGCCACAACGACCTCGGGCTGGCCGTGGCCAACAGCCTGGCGGCCGTTGAGCACGGGGCGGGGCAGATCGAATGCACCATCAACGGACTGGGCGAACGGGCCGGCAACTGCTCGCTGGAAGAAGTAGTCATGGCCATGCGCACCCGCAACGACGTCTACCACTGCGACACCGGCATCGATTCGCGCCGCCTGGTGCCCACCAGCCGGCTCGTGTCCGGCATCACCGGCATGCAGGTGCAGCGCAACAAGGCGATCGTCGGCCGCAACGCGTTCTCGCACGAGGCGGGCATCCACCAGGACGGCATGCTCAAAGAACGCACCACCTATGAGATCATGCGCCCGGAAGACGTCGGCTTCTCCAAGACCGACCTGGTGCTGGGCAAACACAGCGGCCGCGCCGCCCTGGCCGACCGCGCGAAAATGCTCGGCTACCGGCTCGCCGGCGAACAGCTGCAGCAGGTGTTCGAGAACTTCAAGAAGCTGGCCGACAAGAAGAAGGAAATCTACGATGGCGACGTCGTGGCCCTGGTCGAACAACAGCTGCACGGCATGGTCGACGAATACTGGAGACTCGTCTCGTTCGAGATCATCTCGCGCGCCGGCGATATGCCGCACGTCAAAATGACCCTGCAGAACGGCGGCCAGGCGGTGACCGAAGAAGTCACCTCCGGCGACGGGCCTATCGATGCCGCCTTCCGGGCCGTCGAGAAAATCACCGGACTGTCGCTCGCCTGCAAAGACTACCAGGTCCGCAGCGCCACCATCGGCCGCGACGCACAAGGCGAAGCGTCACTCGAGATCGAACATTCCGGCCGCTCCTACCGCGGACTCGGTGTCTCCACCGACACGATCGAAGCCACCGTCAAAGCCCTGCTCAACGCCGTTAACCGCATCGCCGTCATGCAGAAAGCGCCGGTCAATAACGGCGAGTGCGCAGGAACGGAAGGGCCGTGAGGAATGACGAAGGACGAGATACCCAAGCACGAGGGAAGGACGAATGACGAGATACCCAAGCACGAAGGAATGACGAATGACGAATGACAGATGATTGGGTGGGGAGTACTGGCGGGAGGTGTGGTAACCATCGTGTAACGGTCTGTTGACCATGAAACTGGCAGCCAAGATCACAATCCTTGTTCTGCTCGGCACCTTGCCGCTGATCGTCATTGCGGAGTCGATATCGCTGCAGCGTGAGAACGATCAGATGCTGCGGGAGATGCGGGCCAACGCCAGTCATCTGGCCCGCACGATCTCCAACATGGTGGACCAGCTCTGGCTGCTGGGCGACGACGTGCGTGCCCAGCAGATCCTGGACCAGATCAACGAGCTTCACAGTCCGGTGCGGGTCCGTGTGGTGTACCTGGGGGTGGATCGGCGTGATCCGCATGCGCCGCTCAGTCCGCGGGTGACGGCGGCCCTGCTGTCCCATCCGTTTTCGGACAGCTTCTACGACGAATTCGGCCAGGAACTGCTCTGCACCTATGCGCTGCTGCAGATCAGCACTGAACCGTACCTGGCGGCGATCGAGCTGACGGAGCCGATCCGCCACATCCACCGCAATTCCTGGTATTTCGCCTGGCATGCCGCGCTCCTGATCGGCTCCACGTTCCTGCTCGGCGCCGTGATTGTCGTGGCGATCGGCAGCACCTGGATTGGCCAGCCGCTGCGGCGTCTGATCGAAAAGACGCGCCGCATCGGCCTGGGCGACCTGAGTGGCCCCTTGCAGCTGGACCGGCACGATGAGTTCGGCGAGCTGGCCTCGGCGATCAACTCGATGTGCGATCAGCTGCAGACGGCTCAGGAGAAGATCAACCAGGAGGCGCAGGCGCGCGTGGCGGCACTGGAGCAGCTGCGGCATGCGGACCGGCTGCGCACGGTCGGCCGGCTGGCGGCCGGCATTGCCCACGAGCTGGGTACGCCGCTGAACGTCGTGAGCGGCCGGGCCGGCATGATCGCCTCCGGCCGGCTGTCGGAGGACGAGACGCACAAGAGCGCCGTGACGATCAAGAGCGAGGCGGATCGGATTGCCACCATCATCCGCCAGCTACTGGACTTTGCGCGCCGCAATACGCCCCAGCGCAAGTCGGTCGATCTCACGGAGGTGGTCCGGCAGACCCTGGCCCTGCTGACCCCGATCGTCGAGAAACGCCGCACGACACTCGCCGTGCAGGGGCAACCGCCCCCCCTGCTGCTGGACTTCGATGCCGGCCAGATCCAGCAGGTACTGACCAACCTGATCGTCAACGCCAGCGAAGCGATGCCCGACGGGGGCACGGTGGAAATTACCATGACGTGCGCGCACGTCACGCCGCCGGATGGGTCCGAGTGCGTCCCGGGGCAGTACGTGCGGATCGACGTCATCGATCATGGTGAAGGGATCCCGCCCGAGATGCTGGATCAGGTGTTTGAGCCATTCTTCACGACGAAGGAGGTGGGAGAGGGGACCGGCCTGGGCCTCTCGATCGCCTATGGCATCGTCAAGGAACACGGGGGGTGGATTGACGTGCGGAGCGACGTGGGCCGAGGCAGCTGCTTCTCCGTCTACCTGCCCCAGGAGGCCGCCAAATGCCGGGACGAGTCCTGATTGTTGACGACGACCGCAGCATGTGCGAGATGCTGGAGGCCGACCTCCGTCTGCGGCAGTTTGAGTGTGCCGCCACGACCTCGCCGCACGACGCGCTGCAGATCCTCAAGTCGGACAGCTTCCACGTCGTGCTTACTGACCTGCGGATGGCCGGCATGAGCGGCACGGAGCTGTGCGAGCGGATCGTGGCCAATCGGCCGGACGTGCCCGTGGTCGTCATGACGGCGTTTGGCAGCCTGGAATCGGCCGTGGCTGCGATGCGGGTGGGCGCCTACGACTTCGTGACCAAGCCGATCGAGCTGGACATGCTGGCCCTGGCGCTCGAGCGCGCCGTGCGGCACCATGCACTGCAGGAGAAGGTCAAGGTGCTGAGCCAGGAAGTGGCGGGCATGAAACGCTTCGACGAGATCCTGGGCACGAGCGACCCGATGCAGGAACTGTTCGATCAGCTGGCCCGCATCGCCGACTCGGAAGCCTCCGTGCTGATCACCGGCGAGAGCGGCACGGGCAAGGAGCTGGTTGCCCGCGCGATCCACCGCCGGAGTCGCCGGCGGGACCGGCCGTTCGTGGCGGTCAACTGCGCCGCGCTCCCCGACGCCCTGTTCGAAAGCGAACTCTTCGGTCACGCCAAGGGCGCGTTCACCGACGCCCGCGCCGCGCGCAAAGGACTGTTCCTGGAAGCCGAGTCCGGCACGCTGTTCCTCGACGAAATCGGCGACTTCCCCCTCGCGACCCAGGCCAAACTGCTGCGGGCGCTGGAAGAACAGAAACTGCGCCCCGTGGGAGGCGATCGGGAACAGCCGTTTGACGTGCGGATCCTGAGCGCGACCAACCGGGACCTGGAAACCGCGGTGGAAGAGGGGCGGTTCCGCGAGGACCTGTACTTCCGCATCAACGTGATCCAGGTCGAAGTCCCTCCCCTGCGCGCACGCGGCGGCGATATCCTGCTGCTCGCCCAGCACTTCGTGCAGTCGTTCGCCGCACGATCGGGCAAGCAGGTGGCCGGGCTCTCGGATGCCGTCGCCGCCAAACTGATGAACTACTCCTGGCCCGGCAACGTGCGCGAATTGCGGAATGTCATCGAGCGCGCCGTGGCGCTCACCCGCTACGAAAACCTGGCGGTCGACGACCTCCCCGAAAAGATCCGCGACTACCGGAGCTCCCAGATGGTGATCGCCGGCAGCGACCCGGCCGACCTGCTGCCGCTCGAAGAACTCGAACGCCGCTACATCCTGCATGTGCTCGCGGCGCTCGGCGGCAACAAGACCACGGCCGCCCGCGTCCTCGGCCTCGACCGCAAAACACTCTACCGCAAGCTGCAGCAATGGGACTGAGCCGTTGACGGCGCACCACCCCGGCCGCCACAGTCGCGACTCATAACCGGCGTGACAGCCTCCCTTCGTCATTCGTCCTTCCCTCGTCCTTGGGTCTCTCGTCATTCGTCCTTCCCTCGTGCTTGGGTCTCTCGTCATTCGTCCTTCCCTCGTCCTTGGGTCTCTCGTCATTCGTCCTTCCTTCGTGCTTGGGTCTC
>DAISIS010000228.1:0-8653 GCA_036821925.1 Pirellulaceae bacterium | reverse complement strand
CCCGATCCGCCGGGTGGACCCAAGCTGCTGATCAAGGCCGTGCACGACGGACCTCCCGAGGTGCTGCCGGCCTACGCGTGGGGCGCACATCGCAGCCGGCTGGTCGATGTGCTGAGCGCCGGTCATGAAGGTGTCGTGCTGGATCGCGAAAGCTTCGACCGCATTGTGACCTGGATTGACATGAACGCGCCCTATTACGGGTCTTACTTCAGCGTCTATCGCGACAACGTGTACGGCCGCGCGCCGCTGAACGACCAACAGATAATCCAGCTGGCCGAGCTGACCGGACTCCCCTACCGCGTGCCGGCGGAGCATGTGCACCTGAATCTCATGGCGATCGACGGCACCGAACTGGCTGGCTCCCAGGTGAATTTCACGCGGCCTGAGTGGAGTCCGTGTCTGACACGGTTTGCGGACCAGAACGATCCACGCTACCGCCAGGCGCTGGCGCTCATCCAGGCCGGGCGTGCCCAGCTGGCTCAACAACCGCGGGAAGACATGTTAGGGCCGAACGCCGTGCCGGTGGCTGCGTTGGAGGTCGAGCGGGCCGGCCGCTGCCAACTGCAGACGCAGTTCGAAGCGGCGGTGCGGCGGACTGTGCTGCGCGGTGGCAAGATACTGGAGCCCTGAACCATGAAGTACATCCTGACCATGATCCCCCTCCTGGCAGCGGCGGTCTGCGGGGCGAACGTCCTGGGCCGCGCTCAGGAGCTATCGCTCGCGCCGCCGCCGGACCAGGCCAGCGCCCCGCCCGCTGCCGGCTGGCGGCTGCTGTTCTCCAGCTGCGACGACCTGCAGGCAACCTGGGGGACGCTGCACGTCGGCGTCACGCCCGTCCGCCAGCTCGGGACGTGCGAGCCTCCCGGCTTCACGTTTGTCAGCGGCCACCCGCTCCCCGATGGTGCCTGGCAGGTCTTTGGCCAGCAGGTGACGGAGATCAGTCGCGGTGAGAGCCCGTACGAACGAGTCGCCACATGGAAGCTGATCCGCGCCACCACGCGTGATGGTGTAACGTATGAGAATCTGGAGACGGTGTGTGAGCCGGGAGCGGCCGCGTGGACCGATCACTGTGCAATGACGCTCAATCCAGATGCGCACGAGTACCTGCTGCTGAAGCTCAAGATGGACAGTTCCGGGTTCGCCTACACGGCCTTCTTCAGCAGTGACGGGCAGCAGTGGCGCGAGCATCCCGGTAATCCGCTGTTCTACGACGGGGATGCGATGAGCCTGTTCTGGAGTCCGGTGCTGCATCGTTTCGTGTGTGTCAACAAGAGTCTCCAGCCGCATCGGAAGCACATTCTGGACCACGGTGGTCCGACCCCTGCGTCTGGCGACCCGTCGCTGCGCGACCGGCGGGTGCTGATGCTGCGATCCAGCCCCGACGGCCGCCACTGGGAGCCCTCGGCGTCGCTCCCGGATGTCTGGAACCGCCACGATCGCAAGGGGGCCATCCCCGCGGCGTTTCTGACAGTGCCCGACGCAGGCGATCCGCCGGATCTGGAGTTCTACAGCGGCAACGGCTTCTGGTATTACGATCGGGCGTACATGATGGTGCTCAACTACGCCGCCAGCCCGCTGGCGTCGCTCACACACGGGCCGCAACTGGACAACGAATGGTGGACCAGTCGCGACGGACTGCGGTGGGAACGCCCGGCGCGCGGCGTCCAGGCGTTGGATGTGTTTCCGCAGGTGCCGCGGCTGGAATCGCAGCCACTGATCATCAACGGTACGATCCTGTTCCCCCGCGGCAACCTGCTGCTGGGCCTGCCCGAGGATCGTCTCAGCTGTGTCAGTGCGCGGGCCAACGCGGAGTTCTCCACCCGGCCGTTCGTCATGCCGGCCGGCGATCTGTTGTTGAATGCGGCTTTGCCCGCTCCCGAGCGTCCGTATGCCCGGGACCACGCCTACGTGATGGTGGCGGTGCAGGACGCACAGGGTGAGGTGATACCCGGGTTCGAAGCGGACAAGTGCATCCTCCGCGCCGCAGACCGGCGGGACATCCGGCTGCAATGGGGCGCGGCGTCGGCCGGCCAGCTGGCCGGCCAGACGGTCCAACTGCGGTTCTTCCTCCGCAGCGCCAGCATCTACGCCGTGACGGCCGGTGCTGGTTCGTGACGCAGCACAGCGGGGCGTCTGCAACACGCCGCGCGCGGCGACGCGCCGGGGCGCGATCCGCCCGGTCTGCAGCCAGCCGGGGGAGGCGGAGGCGAGTCGACCGGGCTACTGCGCACGCTGTTCGCGGAACTGATAGTCCGGCCACAGGGGGCAGTTCAGGTCAATCCAGGCCGTCAGTGCGCGGCGCTGGTCGCTCGTGAGCGCGACTTCTCGGTGCTGGTCGTCGGCCAGCACGGCGAAGAGGCGGCTTTGCAGCGTGCCGAACGACAGGGGCTCCGCCTTGAAGTGCCGGGCACCGTAGTGCCAGTCGAAGTAGTGCACCCAGCCACCGGTGATCAGCGACCGGTAGGAGGCCGGAACGCGCTGTGCGTCGCGGACGCCGCGCAGGTCGAGCTGTGCACCGGCCGTGGCGTCGTGGCAGCGGACGCACTGGGCGTCCAGCACCGGTTGGACGATGTGCTCGTAGTCGAACGGGACGGCGCCCCACGGGGGCGGCGTGAGCGACTCGGCGGTCCGCGCCAGCGGCTGAGCGACAGGGCGGGGCGGCGCTGCGGAACGCGGTTCGTGGCAGCCGATGCAGCTGCGCTGCTCGCCGGGCTGCAGCTGCACGACACTCCGCATCCGCTGCAACTCGTTGAAGTCCTTGTCCAGCAGGTGGAAGTAAAGCACCTTGCCGGCCGGGGCCGTGAAGTTGGCTGAGCCGTCGTCGGCGACGGGAACCACGCCCAGGACGGCTTTGGCCACATAGCTCGGCCAGCCGTAGTGCTCCGTCACCGTCGTGACACCCTCCCCGGCCGCCGCCTCGCCAGCGCGGAACGCGTGCGGTTCGAGCGCGTTGGTGCTCCGGGTCAGGTAGCTGCTCCGCGGGCCGGTCACCAGGTGGATGGGACTGGCGTAAAAATCGGTGAAACTCTGGTGCGAGCTGCGATACTCGCCGTTGGCCAGCGTCTGGAGCGGCGAGGGCACCTCCTGCGAAACCTGCAGGTACTTCACCTGGCCGCGCGCGACGGCCGAGCCGAGCCCTTCATACACGTCCTGGACGGTGAACTGCCCCAGACCCAGTTGGGCCAGGAACGGGCTGCGCGCCACGGGCAGGACGGGCGGGCGCGGACGCGGACGTAGCGGCGAGGGACGCTTGCTGCTGATGGTCGGGTCAAGGTACAGCAGCTCGCGGTTGCCGTACCGATCAATGACGTACAAGCCCCAGTGCGACCGCTGGCTCGGACTGTGACTGACCAGAAAATGGTCGCGCGAGACCGGCTCCGGATCGCGGAACGTCTCGTGGTGCGCGCGATCCATCTGGTACTGCGGCCGCGTGTCGGGCGTGATATTGGTGATGGCCGCGGTGTTGTAGAGCCCCTGGCTGGGGTCGAGCAGCGCGATGGGGCCCTGGTGGTCGCCATGCGAAAACAGTGTGCAGACAATCTCCTGGCTGCCCGGCACCTCGCGCGCATGCCCGTAGCAGTACGGTGTATCGTTGCCGAAGATCAGCTCGGGATGTCCGCCGTCGGGACGGATCGCCCACAACGTGTGGCCGAAGTCCGCCCCCTTGTCCAGGTACTCGGAACGCGTCCAGAGCAGACGCCCGTCGTGCATCACGTGCGGTTCCCACTCGCTGATGTTGGCGAACGACAGACGCTGCACATTCGAGCCGTCCAGGTCCATGCGATGCAGCACGTAGGCCTGCGGCTCCCAGCAGAGATACCGGAGCCGGCAGCGGGTGGACATGAACGCCAGGCCGCCGTCGGGGAGGACGACCGGGTCGAAGTCGTGGAAGGGGCCATCGGTCAACTGCCGCACCTCGCTCCCGTCGCTGCGCATCGTCAGCAGATGCCAGTACGACTGCCAGCCGCTGACTGCTGGCTGGTCCGGACGGTAGGCGAAGTAGATATGCTGCGCGTCGAAGTCGGAGACGGGATCGCGCGCAATGCCAGCGCTGCCGTCGAAAAGCACTTCGACTTCCCCCCGCGCGGGATCGAGACGCCCGTCGGCATCGCGCGGGACGTGCAGCACGCAGATGCCGCCGCCCGACACAAACAGCGAATCCAGGTGCTCGCTGTAATTGTGGGAAGGCTCGAGCGGATGACGCTTGACGAACAGCACGCGTTCCAGGGGGGCGAGCCGCGGGTCGCGGAAGAACAGCCGGCGTTTGGCCTGCCGCGCGGCCAGGTACAACGCATCCGACGCGGCAGCGGTCTCGTCTGCCGCCTGCCGCCGCAGCGCGGCCAGCTCGGCGCGTTCGCCGGTGACGTCCACACCCAGTCCTGCCAGCCGCTCCATCAGCTCCTCAAACTGCACCAGCACGCGCTCCAGCGGCGCCAGCCGCGCCAGACGCGACCAGTAGGGCGTACCGCCCGGCGCCGCCGGCCGGTCGTGCACCAGGGGGGACAGAAAATCCTGCGCATCCATCCGGCTCCACGTCTCCCGTTCGCGCAGAAACGCATAGTCGACGGCGCCGGCCCAGGTGGGCTCCGGCAAATCGGCCACCGCCATGGTGAGGGTCGGCACAGCCCGCGGCAGCTGATTGGCCGTCCGCTTGAGCGCCGCGACCGGTTGCCAGTTCTGGCCGTCCAGCGAGACATGCACTTCCGCCTCCAGAATCTGGCGGTCGGTAAACTGTCCGTTGCGATCGCGCGAGATGACCACACGTGCCACCTGGGTCGGCGCAGGCAGTTCGATCTCGGCCCACTCCTGATCGGCGGTGGCTGCGATCCAGCTGTGGTCGTTGCCATAGAGCCCGTCGTTGAGGTGTGCGACCGCGTGGATGGCATAGCCGGCAAGGAGCGACGAGGCGCGCGCGACCGCCCCGCGACTGGACTGCGCCAGGTTCGTCGCTGAGTTCGGACCGTAGACTTCCAGTTCGTCCAGGCAGGGCTGCCCGCCGAGCGGCTGGCGGATGATCAGCCGCACGATGCGCGCCTCGCACGCAGCGAACTCGATGGGCGTGTAGAGCCCCCCGGCATCCGCGTCTGACGCCATCTTTGCCACCTGGCGCGGAAAGGCGTCTGCAGTGACGAGACGCGCCGCCGGGGGCTGCCCGGAGACGGACACCACGCCGCCCGGCTGCTGGCCGAGTACCGGCTGCGGGCCTGCCAGCAGCAGTGCCGTGAGCAGAGAACCCGCGAGACAAGTGGAAAGAACGCGTGTCGCGGCAGTCTTGGCGTCGACGTTCATGGGCACCTCAGGCGAACAGAGCGGGGGTGTTGGATTGGCGGCAACAATCAGTATCCGTACAGTATACGTATAACAGCATACGAACTACAGCAACGGGCGGCAAACGGGGCTGGCACCCGGCCGCTTGTGCGCTGCCCGGTTGCCAGGGCACGTACATCGGTGCCGCCTATCCTAGTTTGCCACGAGGAGCCAGGCAATGCAGTACTGTCATGCCATCGGGCTTGCGGCCGTGTGGTCGGTCACGCTGGTGGGCTCTCGCGCCGAGCCGGCGGTCGCCGCGGATTCTGCGGGCGGCTACACGTTTGTGTCTGAGGAGTACGGTACGGTGCTCCAGTCACCGCAGGGTGCCACGGTCTTCCGCTATCTGGCCAAGCGGCCGCCCGACACGCCCTTGACGGCCAATAGCGTCTGTTGCCTGTATCCACTCAAGACGCCCGCGGGCGAAGATGTTGTCGAGTTTGCGCCGGCTGATCATCCGCACCATCGCGGCGTCTTCATGACCTGGCACACGATCGACGGCCAGACGCCGGCCGATTTCTGGGGCTGGGGTGAGTTTGCGCCGACTCAGGATCGCGTGATCACCAACCGGAGCCTCAAGGTCCTGGCGGCTGAAGCAGATCGGGCGCAGCTGGAAGTGCGCAACGACTGGGTGGCCGCCGGCACAACGCTGATCGAAGAGACCACGACGATCAGCGCCCGGCAGGAGGAGGGGCTGCACGTGATCGACTTGGATTTCCAGCTGCTGCCCCTGTGCGATCTCACTCTCAGGCAGTCGGCGTTTGGCGGCCTGTGCGTCAAGTCGCGCAAGGACGGCACGGGCGTGTATACCAGTCCGGAGGGCGTGGTGACGCGCCCCGCCCCGCACCACTTGCAGCCGGAAAGCGACTGGCCGGCCGCCGCCTGGTACGACTACTCGATCACGCGCGCCGCTGGCAAGACGATCGGCGTGACAGTCATCGATCACCCGGAGAACCCGCCTGCGGCGTGGCACAATCTGGACGTGATCGCGATGGTGAACCCCTGCATCGTCGCGCCCGGCCCGGTGCCGCTCAAGGCCGGGCAGCCGCTGAGACTGCGTTATCGCCTGCTGACGCACGACGGTCCGGCACCGGTGCCAGCCATCCAGAGACTGTCGGACGAATTTCGCGCGGATCAGCAGTGACGACTGCGCACGCGGCAGACGGTCCCCCGCCCCCTTTTCAGAAGCCGATGTCGAGGTCCTCCACCTGCCGCTCGCGCCGCTGCTTGTCGACCAGCGTGTCGATGATCAGCAGCGTGGAGCTGCCGTCCAGCCCCTGCCGATAGCCCACCTTGCGATGGACTTTGGGGAAGCGCCAGTACGACATGTTGTCCCGGACCGTGTTGGGGAGGCCCAACGTGGCGGTGAGTTTAGACTCCAACGCGTCGCGTCCTCCGTGCCGTGACAGGATCTGGGGACCGAACGTGACGCCGATATAGTAGATTTGCTGCTGGAAGATCTCGACGCGCAGCATGGGACCGTTGCGGCCCATTCGAACATACATGGCGGTCACGTTCGATTTGCCGGACTCCTGGCTCTTCGCGGAGGGAAATTGTTTCAGGAAGTCGTTCAGGGACGTGCCGATTCCCACGCCCTCGTATGAATAGTCGCGCGCCGCAAGCTCCGCGTCAGTCAGATCCTCGGCCGCCGCGGCGCCGCACACGTACAACACGGCGGCGCAGGTCAGACGGAATATCAGGGGTGGCATCACACTTTCTCGCCTCGAAACGTAGTAGCGGTAGCGTCTCTGTAACGGTACATCGCGCTGGCGTGGCGTGACGTTCGTTTGGCGTCGCCACAGCGACCTTCAGCAGGCCGGTTCGGGATGGTGACGCCTCACAGTACGCATATTCCGCATAATCGTCTCACAGTCACACGTGCAGACCGGCAGGCCGCGGCAGGCGTATCGTATGTTTGGCCAGGGAAGACTCGACGCATCCGAACCAGGAGTCAGACACGATGAGAAACCTGCTGTCGCTGGGGGCGTTCCTCCTGGCCGCTTCCGTCGCCACCGCGGCACTGGCCGGCGAGTGGACGTTCAACCAGCTGAAACTCGGCACGACCACGCCGGACGCACTGCGCAAGCTATATCCCGACAGCCGTACGGAGATTCCCAAAGAACCGGCGCGACTCGTGATGCACTTTGAGGACGATAACGGCGCCACGGGTGTCTGCCATTTCATGCAGGAACGACTGCACACGTACACCGTCACGCTCCCAGCGGACTCACGCGGCGTGGCGGAGTCCGGTGGCTGGCATGGAATGATCGACGCCGGAAAGAAGGCTTTCGGTGAGCCGACGGCCGCGGAGGCCGACTCGGTGATCTGGGATCTCGAGAAGGTCTCCTTCAGTCTCAGCAGAGGTCCTTCGCGATCGGTCACTGTCAGCCTGTCCCACAAGGAACTGGAGGAGTTCGCCAACTCGTGGGTGGATCCACACGCGTTGCCACCCGCAGTTACCCAGACAGTGGTCTTCGGTGGTCCGTATTACCTGCAGGGGTTCCGGCCTGGAATCACGCGCCGTGTGAAACTCACGCGGGGTGTGTATTCCCTGGAAACGCGGCATGAAGGTCGTGAAAACTTCGCTGTCTACTTCTACTCCGCCGACGATCATGACCTGGTGGCGAACGAAATCGGTCACTGCCGTACCTGCACGACCATCCATGTCGACGACCTGGTGCAGGAGGCTTTCTTCGTCGTCAAGTATGCGGATGGTCCCTGGGAGATCAACCTCAAGAAGCTGCCGGGGGTCAATCCGTAGCGGCAGACCGCTCCGGCAGGCTCACGGGTGAGCGTCGTGCGACGGTCAATTGCGCTCCGTGTCAGCCGGTTTGGCCGTGTGGCACGGCTTGCTTGTTAGCCGTGCCGAAAGTGCGGACGGGTGAGCGCAACAGGCGCGTCCCGCGAGGTCGCACGCTCGGAAACGGACCTCGCGATCGACGCTGCTCGGCAGTCAGCACGGCTCACAAAGAAAGCCACACGAAACAGACGGGACGCTTGCCACGTCGCACGGCCAACATGTGGGCCGTGCCACACGCCCACATATGCAACCGTCCACAGAGAACAGGGAACTAAGCCGCAAGCAGAGTCACCAGGCCAGCACCGGGACGGGCTCTGAGTGAGCCGTGGAGAGCACGTCGGCCAGCGCACTCTATATCTCTGGAAAGAGTAACGAGTCGCGCGTGGGGCTGTCAGAGGTGTGTCACCGGTCTCGAGAGTGCGCAGCACGGCCAAAAGGTGGGATACAGCGGGTCGAACAACCGCAGGTATGACAGAGAGGTGTCATTGTCTGCGGTGTTTCGCGTGGTGGGAGCGCACCGGGAGCGCCGCAGGTGAGCCGTCCGCT
>DAISIS010000227.1:0-8677 GCA_036821925.1 Pirellulaceae bacterium | reverse complement strand
GGGCTGCGATGCAGGCCGTGCAAGAAACCCTCGACCACCGAGCGGGCCCGCAATTGGATACTCTCCAGCCGGGAGAAGAAGGCAGGATCGATCAATGCGCGGGTATCCAGGGCCATGAACCTCATTCCTCTGGCGAAACGGCCTTGAGGATCCGGCCGATGAGTGTGTCAGCGTCCACTCCGTCGGCTCGGGCATGGAAATTCAGCACCAGCCGATGACGCAGCACGGGGGGAGCCATCTCCCGAATGTCGGCAAAATCCACGTGGTAGCGGCCGGTGAGGATTGCACGTCCCTTGCCTCCGAGCACCAGGTATTGCGACGCGCGGGGGCTGGCTCCGTAGGAGATATACTTGTGGATGCCGTCTAGCGATTCCGAACCGTCGGGGCGCGACGCGGCCACCAAGCGGGCGGCATAGCGAACGACGTCGTCGGCCACCGGAACTCCACGCACCAACTCCTGCAAACGCAGCAGCTCGTCGCACGTCAGTACCGCGCGGGTTTCCACCGTCTGCACACTCGTCGTCTGCTTGACGATTTGCACCTCTTCTTCCAGCGTCGGGTGAATCACTCGGACGTTGAACATGAACCGGTCGAGTTGGGCTTCGGGCAGCGGGTAGGTGCCCTCCATCTCGATCGGGTTCTGCGTGGCGACGACAAAGAATGGCGGCTCGAGCCGGTACGTCGTGCGGCCCACCGAGACTTCGTTTTCCTGCATCGCCTGCAACAGCGCTGCCTGGGTCTTCGGCGGAGTGCGATTGATCTCGTCCGCCAGGAGGAAGTTTGTGAAGATCGGGCCCGGCATGAACTCCAATTGATATCTACCGCTGGCGGCCTCCTCTTTGAGCACGTCGGTCCCGGTAATATCCGAGGGCATGAGATCCGGAGTGAATTGCAGCCGGCGGAAGGTCAGTGCGAGCGTCCGTGCCAGCGTGCGCGCCATGAGCGTCTTGCCGAGCCCCGGCACGCCTAAGAGCAGAACATGTCCGCGGCAGAGCAGCCCGACCAAGAGGTGGTCGAGGACCTGTTGCTGTCCGACGATCACTTTGGCCAACTCTTCGCGGATCTTCGCGTGAGCCTCACGCAGCCTGTCCACAACGGCCGCGTCCGCAGGTGAAATCGTTGCGCTGCCGCGCGGATCGGCCGCTGTGACCGTCGCCCGGGTCTCGTGGGGGTTGTCTGTCGCATCGTTCTCTGGCTGGTTCATCGAGCGTTCCTGTGGGATGAAAAGCGTTCCATTTCCTGCATTACAGCAAGTCGAGCCGACCGCCCGTTAGGTTCCGGTCCTGTTTCGGTGTGAACCCGCAGCAGGGCGACGAGAACTCCCGCCGCGAGGAAGTAATGAACTGCCCCTTGGATGACACAGCCTGTTCCCAAGGCAGTTAGTCTGGAGCAGACTGGGGCCTGCCGTGTTATCCCCTCATCTCGCGTCTCTCCCTTGCGCGGGCAGTTGAGGCGGCGTCTTCTCGGTGTCGGTCTCCGGGCCGACAGTCGGGTCGGTGAAGAAAGGAGTCAGGTCAATAGTCGCCGTCACAGCTCCGTCAGCGCCAGGGTGAGTAGTCGGACGCGTTTCCCCATTCGACCGTCCACCCAGTTCCGCTTCGACGTAGTCCAGCTGTATCTCCGTACCACGGCCGTCACCGTTGTCGTCGACTTGGGCGTGCTCGGTGGGGATGTTCTTGGCATCCGCATAGGTCTGGAGTACGCGCCGGCAGACGCTGAGATACAGGTCGAACAAGGTCACCCGGCCGTCTTTGTCCGGATCCAGTTCGGAAAAAGGCGGCGGTGTGCTGAGTATTTCGGCCAGAATGGTCGGGAAAATCGTCTCGTTGACTTCTCGGTCGGCCTCGGTAGCTGTGATCACGACGCGCTCCTTCTGCGAAAGGAACTTGATCGCGTAACCACTTGCTGGCATAGTCAGGAAGAACACCTGTTCGCCACAAGTGATTCCCTGAAAGTACCTGCCGAACTCCTCGGCGTCGATATCCGGGCCGGGCAAATTGAGCCACGCGCGGCGGCCGTCGAAGTGGGCATGCCCGACCACGATTACCCAGAGCGCATCCTCACGCCTGACTCCCGCTCGCAGTTGTCTAGCTCCGGCCTCGATGGACTCGCGCGTGCCAGGTCCCTGGTAGCTGCAGTTGACGGGAGCCTTCTTGCTTTGACGCTCGCTGCCCGACCACACCAGCACCTGGTCGGCCGGGAACTGGCACCGTTCGGTCAATCCGTCGCACAGGCTCTGGAGCACGGCGGCGAACATCTCTTCGTGCTCGGCGTCTCCCGGAAGCCCGCAAACGATCAGCGCGTGGCGAGTGCCGCTTGAGGGCCGTTCCTTCTCGGCAATGCCTTGGGCGACTCCCATTGGCGCCTGACCGCCGATCCCCTGGACAATCGCAGCCACAGCAATTGCCAGGCGCACCGTCCGAAGCAGACGGCAACCCGTGCCAAGGTCCCCGAATCTCCAGTGTTTGATGCTCATGGCACTAGGCGTTCCTTGGATCGAGTGGCAGCTTAAAACATGTTTCGCCGTCCTCATCGGGTGCGGGGTATCGGAGCAACGCAAGGGGACCCGTTGCAGTGAGTTGTTGCCCTAATGATCGCGCCGGCATCAAGCCAACCACCGTCACAGGATACCACAGAATCTTTCACCCCGTCGATATCTGCTTCGCGCGACGGGCTTAGCCGGGCACAAAGTGAGGTCGAATGCGTATAGCTCGCGCGAGTGACACATCGAGCCAATGGGTGTCCACCGGCCGCGCCGATTTCGGGCCGAATGGACCTCGCCAACAACCTACTGCCGCTACGAGTTCTCAGGAATTGTGCTTACGAGATGGCGGTTTCAGTCCGTTGCATAGGAAGGTGCCCCCGGGCTGGAGGTCGAGCCAAGCTGGGCACAAAAAAACCTGTGTGGAGGGCTGCCAGGGCTCGACGGCGAAGAGGTCATGGATTCCAAGGGCCTTCGCCCTTGGCTATTGACGGACGGCCTTCCAGGCCTAACAACGATGCCCGTTGCGCTGTGTTGGCGTGGCATCGTGGCGAATCACCGGAGTAGAGAGTAGAGAGGAGAGAGTAGAGAGGAGAGGGGAAAGGAGAGAGGAGAGAGGAGAGCAAAGAAGAGATACCGCTCCACGCTCTCCTCGCGCCAGCGGTCTCCTCTCTCCTCTCTCCTCTCTCTCCTGCTCTATTCCGGCCGCTCTGCGGCCGGAATCGGGGCGACCTGGGCGCGGAGCCATGCCAGGTAGGTGGCGCTACCTCCGACCAGATCGACGACCACCATCTCCGGCTCCTCGTAGGGGTGCAGCTGCCGCACGCGGGACTCCACCTGCGCGTACAGCCGCCGCACCGTCTTGATGGCACACGTCCATTCGGTGGCGGTCTCCACCTGGCCCTGCCAGCGGTAGATGCTGGTGAGAGGGCCGCCCACCTGCACGCAGGCGGCCAGCCGCTGCTCGACCAGCTCCCGCGCGATCGTCAACGCGGTGTCCTGGTCGCCCGTAGTTGTCAGCACTTGAATCGGTTCGTCCATCAAAGCACCTGCCGGGATCCGAAAGCACGGGGTGGCCTGGATTCGTATTGCATCGTTCGTATTGTATCGTAGTGTCATGGCTGCCTGCTGCTTGACCGAGCTGGCGGCCAGGCATATACTCGCCCCCGCGGTTACTCGCTATCGGGGAGGATCTGTGATGGGCGCGCGCGTACAGCGGTGGGTGGTAAGGTTCGCCTGGGCCGGTGCGGGATGGGCCGTCTGGCTGGCAGCGGCAGGCGGGCTGGCGCAGACGATGGAGCAGCTGGCGCGGCCCAAGGACGGCCGCAGCATGCGGTCGACGTCGACCGCGGTTGACGCGCACGGCCAGTATGCGCCCAGCAATGCCGACAACTCCCGCGTGGCGGCCGGAGCGACGAAGGTGGTGCTGGATGCCGAAGGGCCCGGCGTCGTGACCCACATGTGGTTCACCTTCCTCGGACCGGAACGGCAGGACTGGGCCCCCGAAGGGTCGGCCAACCACCAGGAAGTCCTGCTGCGCGTGTGGTACGACGGCCGGCCCCAGCCGGCCATCGAAGTGCCGCTGGGTGATTTCTTCGCCAACTGCTTCGGCAAGCGGGCGGAGGTGATCAGCGTGCCGGTGGTGGTGGAGGACGCGGACTCCTACAACTGCTTCTGGCACATGCCGTTCCGCAAGTCGATCCGGATCGAACTGGTCAATCAGAGCGCGCGGCAGCTGAATCTGCTGTACTACAACATCGACTGGATCAAGAAGGACCATCTGCCGGACGACACGCCCTATTTCTATGCCCGCTACCGCCAGGAGTATCCGGTCCAGGCCGGCAAGGACTACCTCATCCTGGAGACCGAGGGGCAGGGGCACTATGTGGGCACCGTGCTGTCGGTGCGGACCCGCAGTCCGTCGTGGTTTGGCGAAGGTGACGAGAAGATCTACATTGACGGCGAACCGACGGCGTCGATCTGGGGCACCGGCACGGAAGACTACTTCTTGTCCGCCTGGGGCCTGCAGACGACCAGCACACCCTACTTCGGCACGCCCTACTTCGACCAGTGGGGCATCGTCGGCGGGCACACGGCCGCCTATCGCTGGCATATCCAGGATCCGATCGTCTTCCAGAAATCGATCAGAGTGACGATCGAGCACTTCGGGTGGATTTCCACCGACGAGAATCCGCAGGGGGAGCGGCACAGCTGGAACGAACGGGAGGATGACTTCGCCAGCGTCGCGTTCTGGTACCAGACGGGCGAGCCGACGCCGGGCGAGCCGGTGCCGGACGCGGCTGGCCGGACCTTGCCCAATCTCGACATCAAGATCGCTGCCCGGGACTTGACCGGCGCGGCGCATCACGGGCCGGGGGAGTGCGTGGTCCAGGAGAACCTCGGGTTCTATCCAGAGGGGCAGCTGTTCTACAAACCGGCACAGGCTTCTGACGCCTGGGTCGACATCCCGTTCCAGGTGGCGCAGCGCGAACCGCGCCGTCTGCTGCTGGCCGTCACGCGCGCCCCGGACTACGGCATCTATCAGGCCACTCTCAACGGCGTGCGGATCGGGGCGCCGTTTGACCTGTACGCCCGCGACGTGTCCGAGTGGGAGATCCACCTGCTGGACTTCTGGCCGGCGCCGGGCGACTACACGCTGCGGCTGGAATGCGTCGGCAAGAACGCACAGTCGCAGGGGCACTACCTGGGACTGGAATCGGTGCGGCTGCGGGAACGCCGGCCGCGCGTCACGCAGTGGGCGCGCGATCAGGACCGGGACTGGCAGCAGCATCCCGTGCTGTACGATTGACTGCCCCACCGGCTCACGGCCGGCGCTTCTCGCGCATCTGCCGGGAGTACTGTTCGAGGATCCGCCGCTCCCGCCCGTTCAGGCTCTGTTCCCCCTGGCGGTGCACCTTCTCCAGGATGCGGTCCGCCTCGGCGTCCAACGTGTCGCGGTCGGTCTCGGGGCGGTGGATTCTCAGCCGGGCACGCTGCCTGAGCGTCTGCCAGGGCCACCGCCATCCCGCCGGCGCCAGCCGACTCAGCCGCCCGCCGAGTCGGAGATAGAGCAGCGCGAATGCCGCACCGCCCAGGTGCGCCTGCCACGCCACGTTGCCGGACTGGCCGGAGAACGCGCGGAGCAGATCCTGGCCGATCACGATCGCGCCGATGACCCAAGCGGGAAGGGCGAATAGCCCGTACACGTAGAGCGTCTGCCGCGGGTAGTACAGCACAAACAGCATGAAGACGGCCGTGACGCCCCCCGAGGCGCCGTACATCGACGGACTGCGCAACTGCTCCCACGCGCGGCCCGCCTCCGTCCCCCAGAGCCAGGCGTTTTCCAGACCCAGCCAGACCAGACCGGCAAACACGATCGACGTGAGGTAGAACCACAGGAACTCGACCCGACCAAGTCGCAGCTCGATCTCGCGGCCGAACATCCAGAGCATGAACATGTTCAGGCCGACGTGCCAGATGCCACCGCGATCGAGCGGCGCGTGGGCGAAGCCGTAGGACAGCAGATTCCAGATCTCCCAGGGCCGGCGATAGACGTCGGCCTGGAGCGCCAGCAGGCTGCTCAGCCAGTGACCGTCCCGCTCGGCGGTGACCGGCGTGAAGATGTCAACCAGCGCAATCGCGACGTTGATGATCACCAGATTCGTGACGATCAGCCGCGGGCCACCGGTCAGGGTGAAACCCCGGGGACCGTCTTCCTGGTAGTACTCGCGATCGTAGATTCCCATGGCTGTCCCTCCGTGGGATCGGCTGGCGGGCGTGGCAGGTGCCGTGGACAGGCCGGGCGCCTGTCCACTTCCATTGATCCCAGGCTATATCGTAGAGCGATGGAGCGGATGTGGGGAGTGTAGATCAACGGCCGCGCCCAAAATACTCAGCCGGGTCCGCGCCCCGGGGAGGGTGGGCCTGAACTGCGGCCACCGGCCACGCGTGGGGTCCGGCTCGACGGCTCAGGGATGAGGAATCACCGCCACCGCAGCAGCACGCTGGTTGATCTCCTCCGTCAGCCGCGCGTTGTACTCGGTCAACTGCTGCTCGAGTGCCAGGTTGACCTTGAACAGGTTGCTCAGTTCGTCCCGCAGCGCGGTCTTCTGGGATTCGAGTGCTGCCACCAGCTCGGTCAACTGGGCCTTGTCCCGCTCGAAACCCTGCTGGTCCTGCTGCAGCTTGCTGCGTTCGTCCTGCCGATACGCGATCTGCTCCTGCGTCTTGGTGATCGTCAGCTTCAAGGCGTCGACATCGCGTTGTGCGCGGCGAGTGGCCTCCACACTGCGGGTGAAGCGGTCCTGGACGTCGTGGAACGCGTGCTCGTAGTCGCGGAGCGACCGGATGTAGGCCGGACCGACCACGCGGCACGTTTCGCTCGACGTCAGGCGATCGACCAGCCCGCGGTGCTCGTCCAACGCATAGGGGAAGATGCCGATGTCACCGGCACGCACCGCCGCCTCCGCGCCATGCCGCAACCCCGAGACTTCCGCGTACCCCTCCGGGTCGAAGTAGTTCCCCGCCATGCCCGCGTCCGGATTGCTGCTGTCGACGCGCTCTTTGTGGTCCTTCTTGAACTCCAGCTTGAGCCAGATGTTCTCCGGCGACTGGTTCACGTCCTGATCGCTGGCCGGACTGCCATCCTTCAGATAGTCCATGACCAGCTCGGTGACCACCTGGCTGTCGCCGGGCTGGCCGGTGACGCCCGCAAAGATCGTCCGCAGATTCTGCTCGTTCATCTCCCCGAAAACTGGCTTCGGCGTGTCGTCCAGGATCTGCCCCATCGTGTCTTCATCCGAGAACACCTGGTGCGCATCGATCGGCATCATTTCGTACAGAGTCCAGAACGCTGGCTGGATGGCGACCTGCGACTGCTGCACCTGGTCCATCGGCAGCGTGGGCTGCAGGGTGACACCTGCCGGCTGAGCATCGGTGACCAGGAACTCGCCCAGGTACGCAACCGGCATCCGATTGGCATCCTCCAGGAACGCGTACAGCACCATGTCGGCCGCGATGCCGTTGGGTGGGGCCGTGTTCGGATCTCCGGGCTCACCCGTCTCGGTCGGCGGCACTGTCGAAACCTGCACCGCGTTGTTGGCCGGCACGCCCGGTGTGCAGCGACGCCACACGCGTCCCCGGTCGAGGAGCGTGCGGTTCAGCTGGTGCTGCAGATCGTCGACCGACGGGGTCGGCGATGCGACAACCGTCGGATCACCGTGCGCCAGCAGCCGCCCTTCGTGCGCAGCGTCAGCCGCCTGCTTCGATACATCGGCGTGTGTCTTGCGCCAGTGATTGTGAGTCTTGAGCGCCAAGGAGGCCACAATCACCAGCCCCACGGCCGCGAGAAACGTCATGCAGGCCGCGACAATGTGCCACGCACGCCACGTCGAAACCGACAGGACGATGGTCACAATGAACAGGATGATGAGGAGGATGCCGATGAGCAGGGGGATCATGCGCGTACTGCCATCATTTGTTGGAGGGCCACTCGATAGAACCTCATGGCTCGATGATAAGCTGGGTGGTATGGGATGTCAAGCTAGACGCGGCGGGCGATGTTTAGCGTAAGTTGCCAAGCTGTCAGGATTTGTGGAACGACCATCGGCACGGTCGTTATGATCCGCCTAACCACAACACCGGTCGTCCCCGGGGCTCGACGCTGCTCTTGCATGTATGCGATGATGGGCGGGTCGGTTTTCGTCCGGTGGTCCCTCCATTCCAGGAGCAACGCGATGTGTCAGGGCGTCACGCGAAGGGCTTGGCTGGCGTGCTGGGTGTGTTGGGTGGCGGTCGTGTCGGCGCAGGGGAGCGCTGCCGAGACGTTCACCTATGCGGACCTGGTGCATCGCCTGATCGATCTGGAGCGGTTGGCGGTTCTGCCGGCGGCGGGGGAGACCTGCCAGCAGTGGTCCAGTTACGACCGGGCCAGCCGATACGACGCGGCGACGGGCAAGTACGTGCAGTGGGACGCCAACGGCGACGGAGGGCATTTCATTCGCCAGGAAGGGGCCGGTCAGGTGATGGCGGAGATGGAGGGGCCCGGCTGCATCTGGCGGATCTGGTCGGCGACGGCCGAACAGGGGCATGTGAAGATCTTCCTGGACGGCCAGGAGCAGCCGGCAGTGGATCTGCCGTTTCGCGACTATTTCACGGGCAAGTCGCCGCCCTTCGCCTATCCGGCGTTGTCCTATC
>DAISIS010000226.1:0-8687 GCA_036821925.1 Pirellulaceae bacterium | reverse complement strand
GTCGATCGCCGCGAGCTGGCATTCCGCATAGCCTCGTGCACGCGGCACCAGGATCCCATGGCGCCGCCGGCGGCCCAGACCCGCGCCGCCTCACAGCCAACCCGTCGTAGATCACGCCACGCGCCGCGCAGCCCGGGATCGCCCCGCGGCAAACGCAAGCGGTCATAGCCGTCCGCCTGCGCGGGGCCTGCGGCCGGCGGTCGGCGGTCGGCAGGACGGGGCCTCGGGGGCTGGGCGATCCGCGCGGCTTGGGGAGCACCCTGGAAACGCGGTGCCAATCGATTACAATGCCCGCACGGCCGACCGTGCGGCTGCCGGACGCGGCGCGGCACGGTTGGTTCGTTGGCATCCCGGCATCACCACACACGCGCCGCCGAGCTCCCCAGAGGACCGAGCTCCCCAGAGCACGCGCCCCGCCGGCTGGGCATGCGCGCGGGCTGGGAGGACGTCGCGGTCACTTGGAGCCTGCGCGCCAGACGCGGGAGGGAACCATGGCAGACCAATCGCTCAGCAGGACTCCGCTGCATGCGTGGCACAGCTCGCACGGGGGCCGGCTGGTGGAGTTCGCGGGGTGGGAGATGCCCGTGCAGTACGGCTCGATTGCCGACGAGCATGTGGCCACTCGCAACGCCGCCGGCCTGTTCGACATCTCGCACATGGGGCGGCTGGAATTCGACGGCGACCGTGCCCTGCCCTTCCTCGACCGACTCGTCACGCGGCGCGTGGCCAACATGAAGGCGGGTCAGATCCGGTACGCGCTGATCACTAACCCGCAGGGTGGCATCCTCGACGACGTCCTGGTGTATCGGCTGCAGCCAGCGGATGGCACGCCGCGCACGATGATGGTCGTCAACGCCTCCAATCGCGGCAAGATCGTCGCCTGGCTGCAGCAGCACGTGCGGGCCGCGGATGCCCTGACCATCCGGGACGTGACCTGCGATACGGCCATGCTCGCCGTCCAGGGCCCCGCGGCGATCGAACTGGTGGCTGCGATGGTGGACGTGGATCTGCCGGGCATGAAGTATTACACCGGCACTCTGGCCCGGCTCGGATCGGTGGAGATCGTGCTCAGTCGCACCGGCTACACGGGTGAGGACGGCTGCGAACTGATTGTGCCGGGGGAGGCGGCGATGGAGATCTGGGAGCGGATTCTGGCACGCGGCGCGCGCCCGGTGGGGCTGGCCGCGCGCGACACGCTGCGGCTGGAAGCCGGGATGCCGCTCTACGGACACGAACTCTCCGAGCAGATTCATCCGCTGCAGGCCGGACTGCAGTTCGCCGTGCAGCTGGAGCAGCGCGACTTCGTCGGCCGCGATGCGCTGGTGGTGGCCCAATCCGACACCACCTGCCGCCGCCGCGTGGGACTGCAACTGCAGGACCGCCGTGTGCCCCGCGCGCACTACGCCGTGCTGCGCGACAGCCAGCTCGTGGGGGAAGTCACCAGCGGCACGTTCTCCCCGACGCTCGCGCGGCCGATCGCCATGGCGTACGTGGACCCGCCCGCAGCCGTGGTGGGGCAGGTCCTGCAGGTTGACATCCGGGGCCGCCGGGCGCCAGCCGAAGTTGTCGGCCTGCCCTTTTATTCTCGTAACTCCTAGCGAAGGGATGGCACGTGAAACCCGAGAACCTTCTGTTTGCCGAAACGCACGAGTGGGCACACATCGCGCACGAAGCTGGCGGCCAGGTCGCCACGGTGGGGATCTCAGCGTTCGCGGTCGAACAGCTGACCGATCTCGTGTACATGGAACTGCCGGAAGTCGGCGCGACAGTGGCGGCCGGCGAAGAGTTCGGGGAGGTCGAGTCGGTCAAGGCGGTCAGCCCCCTGTTCAGCCCCGTGGCGGGCGAGGTCATCGCGGTCAACACCGAGTTGCCCGATCACCTGGAGACACTGCACGCCAGCCCGTATGACGAGGGGTGGATCGCCAGGATCCGGATCGCGGACGAGAGCTGCCTGGCGAAGTTGCTCGACTACGCGGCATATCAGCAACAGTGCGCCGCGGCAGGCGACGACCCGGCCTAGGCGCACAGCCGGCCACCTGCCTCCCAGCGCTGGTGGGGCTGTCGGTGCGCCGTGCAGCTCTGTACAACAAATACACAACGGCTGCCGCGCTGCCCCAGCGCGTCGGTGCGCTGAGCGGATCGCGGCCGGTCCCGCGCCCGGTTCGCTCGCCGCTCCGCGCTGCCGGCCGGCCGGCAGTCCAATCCACTTCCATCTCCCGGATCCGGCTATGTCATACCTGCTCAACAACCGGCAAGATCAGCAAGCCATGCTCGAGGCGATCGGCGTCCAGTCGCTGGCGGAACTGCTGGCCTGCATCCCCGCTGCGCTGCGTCTGCACCGGCCGCTGGAGTTGCCTGCCGCGATGAGCGAACTGGAGCTGACCCAGCACCTCCAGACGCTGGCCGCGCGCAATGCCCACGCGGGCCAGGCACTCTGCTTTCTGGGCGGGGGCAGCTACGACCATTTCATTCCGGCCGTGGTCGACTCGCTGGCCGAGCGCGGCGAGTTCTACACGTCGTACACTCCGTACCAGCCGGAGGTGAGTCAGGGCAATCTGCAGGTGATGTTCGAGTATCAGACGTTGATCTGCCAGCTGACCGGCATGGACGTGTCCAATGCCAGTCTGTACGACGGCGGCAGCGCGACGATTGAAGCCGCCCTTTTGTGCATGAGCGCGACGCGCCGCACGGGCAAGGTCGTGACCGCCGCGTGCGTGCACCCCGAGTACCGGCAGGTCATGCAGACGTACCTGGCGAATCTGAATACGCAACTGGTCACGCTGGCCGCGCCCGACGGGCGGGTGGCGCTCCCGGCACTCGCCGCCGCCCTGGACGATCAGGTCGCCTGCGTCGTGCTGCAACACCCGAACTTCTTCGGCTGCCTGGAGGAGGTGTCGGCCGTGGCCGACATGGTCCACGCCGCCGGCGCACTGCTGGTGCTGGTGTTCGATCCGCTGAGTCTGGGGATTCTCAAGCGCCCCGCGGAGCTGGGTGCGGACGTAGCGGTGGCCGAAGGCCAGGCGCTGGGAAGCCCCATGCAGTGCGGTGGCCCCGGCCTGGGGATCCTGGCCTGCCGCGAGCAGTATCTGCGGCGTCTGCCCGGCCGCCTGGCGGGCCAGACCGTCGACCGGCGCGGCCGCCGCTGCTGGGTGCTGACCCTGCAGACGCGTGAACAGCACATTCGCCGGGACAAGGCGACGAGCAATATCTGCACCAACCAGGGACTGCTCGCGCTGCGGGCCGCGATCTACCTGTCGTGCCTGGGGCCGCACGGCCTGCGGGAGGTGAGCGAACGGTGCGCGTGGAAAGCCCATTTCTGCTCCGCATGCCTCACCGCCTGCCAGCGTTTCGAACGCCGCTTTGCACCGCCCGCGTTCAAAGAGTTCGTGATCCGCGACCGACGGGGGGAGGTCCCGCAGCTGCTGGCCCAGGCCGCCCAGGCCGGCATCCTCGCCGGGGTCCCGCTGGCACCCTGGTATCCGGAGCTCGCGGATTGCTTCCTGGTGGCGGTCACCGAGAAGCGTACCCGATCGGACATCGACCGGCTCAGCGCGTGCCTGGCCGGCACACTGGAGATCCCCGGGGCGAGTCATGCCTAACCCACAAGCCACCCGCCTGGTGTTCGAGCTCTCGCAGCCAGGCCGACGCAGTTCGCAGCTGCCGGCGAGCGACGTGCCGACACCTGCCATCAGCGACATCCTGCCCGCCGCGGCGCTGGCCGACGCGCCGCCGCCGCTGCCTGAGCTGGCCGAGCCGGACCTCGTACGCCACTTCACCAACCTGTCGACCATGAACATGTCGGTCGATGCGAACTGCTACCCGCTCGGCTCCTGCACGATGAAGTACAACCCCAAGCGCAACGAGCGATTGGCGTCGCTGCCCGGTTGGCTGAACGTGCATCCTTACCAACCCGAATCGACGCGGCAGGGCTGCCTGCAGGTGCTCTACGAACTGCAGCAGTACCTGGCGGAAATCAGCGGCCTGCCCGGCGTGTCGCTCCAGCCGGCGGCTGGCGCGCACGGCGAACTCACCGCCCTGATGGTCGCCGCCGCTCACTTCCGCCAGCTGGGAGAACGCCGCACCATCGTGCTCACCCCCGACAGCGCCCACGGGACGAATCCGGCCAGCGCGCGGATGGCAGGCTTCGACACCGTCACCATTCCCAGCACGCCGGCAGGATTCGTCGATCTGGGAGCGCTGCGGTCCCGACTCGATCCGCGCGTGGCCGTGTTCATGATCACCAATCCCAACACTCTGGGACTGTTTGACGCCCAGGTCGGGGAGATCGCCGAACTGGTGCACGCGCAAGGGGGCTTGATCTACCTGGATGGAGCCAACATGAACGCCATCCTGGGCATCGCGCGCCCCGGCGATTTCGGCGCCGATATGATGCACTTCAATCCGCACAAAACGTTCGCCGGACCGCATGGCGGCGGCGGACCGGGCGCCGGACCGATCTGTGTGGCCCAACCGCTGGCCCCGTATCTCCCCCGCCCCATCGTCACCCGCGTCGGCACACACTACGCGTTGGACGACGACCGCCCCCTGTCGATCGGGCGCGTCCGCACCTTCCTGGGCAACTTCGGCGTCCTGCTGCGCGCCTATTGCTACATCCGCACCCTCGGCCCCGACGGCCTGCGGCAGGCCTCCGAACAGGCCGTGCTCAACGCCAACTACCTGCTGAGCCGCATCAAGCATTTCCTGCCGGTGCCCCACGGCGATCGCTGTATGCATGAGTTCGTGGCGTCGGCCGAACACCTGAAACACAGCACCGGCCTGAAACAGCCGGCCATGGACCTGGGCAAGCGACTGCTCGACTTCGGCTTCCACGCCCCGACCGTCTACTTCCCCTTGACCGTACACGACGCCCTGATGATCGAACCCACCGAGACCGAGAGCAAGGCGACACTCGATGCGTTCGCCGAAGCGTTGTTCCACGTGACCGGCGAATCGGCCACACTCCTCCACGAAGCGCCCCATTCCACCGTCATCAGCCGCCCCGACGAAGTGACCGCCGCACGGCAGCCTAGACTGAAATGGACGCCTGACTGAGTCAACGCAGACCGCTCCCCCCCGCGCCGCAGGCCCACCGCCGACCGCGCGGAGCCACACACATACCGAGACGATTGACGACCATGAACACCGCGCGCCTGATCACCCACACGCCCTCAGCCGGCGCCTGGAACATGGCCGTGGACGAAGCGCTGCTGCAGTCGGCGGCTGCGACGGGAACCATCACACTGCGCGTGTATGGCTGGTCGGAACCGACCCTCTCGCTCGGCTACTTCCAGCCGTACCGCGATCGGGAGTACCACGCACCCAGCCGCCCGTGTGCGGTGGTGCGGCGCGCGACCGGCGGCGGCGCGATCGTGCATGACCAGGAAGTAACCTACAGCCTGACCGCACCCGCAGACGGACGCCTCAAGCGGCGGCTGGACGACTGGTACGATCTGGTCCACGAGACCTGGATCAGCGCCCTGGCAGAACTGGGGATCGCAGCCCACCGCTGCCTCCAGACAGACCCCCAGAAAGAGCGACAGTTCCTGTGCTTCCACCGCCGGTCTGCCGGGGATCTGCTGTTGGGATCAGCGAAAATCGGCGGCAGCGCTCAGCGGCGACACGCCCAGGCGGTGCTGCAGCATGGCAGTCTGATTCTGAAACGCTCGGCAGCTGCTCCGGAACTGGCTGGGATTGCCGAGTTGTCGGGGCGCGACTTGAGCGATCGGGCGTGGCTTGACGGGTGGGCAAGTTCTCTGGGTCATGCGCTGAATGTGTGTTGGCAAGGCGGTGAGTTGACCGACGAGGAGACAAGACGGGCCGAGGAATTGGAGCGCACCAAGTTTGGCCACCTGCGGTGGACTCAGCGCCGCTGAGGCCCGGCAGACGGTTGCCCGAATCCCCCAGTTTGGATTAATGTTTGACCGCTTGGCTCAATTGTGCTATTCTCGGCACCACCGATTGGCTTGCTCTTGGCTTGCAGGGTGCGCCGGTTGGAGATCATAATAGAGTTGTCTGGGACAGGGAGTTTACTGCGGAGGATTTATTGAGCGTTCAGGGGTTCAGGTTTTAGACTGTGCCAGAGCCGTCGGACAAAATTGGCGAGAGCTGCCTTTTCTCATCTTCTTTATTTTTGATTGCCTGCTTTCGCAATCGAGTTCGTAAGCTAGCGGCTGACGGGGCTAGTTGTCGTTTCAGTGCTGCGATCCGTTTTCGGACGACGTCATTATTGGTTCGCAGAACCGCACGTGTTTATTGTTGAAACGACGCTGCAAAGGAACCACAGGCCATGCTAGTCAAGCTTAGAGTGATGCAGGGCGCACAGGCGGGCCGCGAAGTCATCATTCCGGTGGCCGAATTCGTGATCGGTCGAGGTGAGGAATGCCACCTGCGCCCGCGTAGTGACGCGATCAGTCGTCGTCATTGTGTGATCGTCGTGAACGACAAGCAGGTGGTTCTGCGCGATCTCGGCAGCAAGAACGGGTCGTACGTCAACGGCCAGCGTGTGGAAGGATCGTGCGTGGTGCAGCCCGGCGATCAGCTGCAAATCGGTCCGCTGCAATTCGAGCTCGTAGTGGAGCACACGCTCGGTGGTACCAAGCGGCCGGCAGCGCGTGACGTGAAGGAGGTTGCGGCGCGCACGGCGGCGTCCGCGTCCCAGGATCTCGATATCGCCCG
Source organism: Pirellulaceae bacterium (assembly GCA_036821925.1). Classification (GTDB taxonomy): domain Bacteria; phylum Planctomycetota; class Planctomycetia; order Pirellulales; family Pirellulaceae; genus JAAYDI01. Next base: position 2,012 of record DAISIS010000226.1, on the reverse strand, counting down.
CTGGCTGGAAGAAGAGGACGACACAGATACTTCCCGCGCCGTGGCCACGCCCGAGACGCGTCAGTTCCGCATCGATGACACTGCCAACAACATGAACATGGAAACGCAGGTCGACGGCGGTCCAGGAGGTGTTGCAGAAGACGCCGAAGCGGAGTCGGACATCGACGACACCGACGACGATGAGGCGGACGATCCGGACAAGAAGCGGTGGAAGAAGAGCCCCAAGGGCAAGTTGCCGCCGCGGCCGCAGATCCAGGGCAAAGACTCGCGCGAAGCAGCCGCCGAGATGCTGAAACGGTTTTTCAACCGCAGCTGAATGGTTCCGATCAGCGACAACCCTCGGATCAGGACCACCGCCGGATGCGGGGATTTCTGCTCCCGCGAATCTTCGAGACTGTGAAACTGGCGGGGCAGCCGACGAGTATTGCCCCCTGTCTAGGCCTTTCGGTTCGAGGATGCGCCGTTGACCGATAACCTCCGCCAGCTGATTCGCCACTGTCTGGCCGGTGACCAGAAGGCCATGATCGATTTGGTCGATCGGTTTCGCGGACAGGTGTTTGGGCTCTGCTACCGGATGCTGGGACACCGGGAGGACGCCGAGGACGCTGCGCAAGAGACGTTCGTGCGGGCGCTGAAGAACCTGCGGAGCTGGGATGCTGAGCGGGATTTTGAGCCGTGGCTGCTGGCGATTGCCGGTAACCGCTGCCGCACAGCGCTGTCACGCCGGATGCGCAGGCCGTCAGCACGACCGCTGCTCGAGCCGCTCCCGGAGCGCACACCCGATGTGCAGGCCGCCCGACAGCTGGCCGAAGAAGTCGCCCTGGCCCTGGACACGCTGCGCGAGCAGTATCGGCAGGCTTTCCTGCTGTTTCACCAGCAGGAACTCAGCTATGCCGAAATTGCTGTCGTGCTGCGGTGCCCGATTGGCACGGTCAGGACCTGGATCCATCGCGCACGACGCGAACTGATCCGCTGTCTTCAAGCTCGAGAAGTGGTGGAGTCTCGCCATGCAGTGTGACGAGTTCGATGCACGTTTAGACAGGCGTCTGGACCGCCATCAGGCCCCAGACGCGGATCCGCTCCTGCGACAGCACGCGCGACTCTGCCCGCGCTGCCGCGAACAGCTGACCGCCGCCACGCGTCTGTTGACTGGCTTGAAACTGCTGGACACGCCCCCGCTGCGCGATGATTTCGCCCGGCGCGTCGTGCAACAGGTGACGCCCGCCGCCCCGAGGCGACGCGTCTGGCGGGCGCCGCTGACCCTCGCCGTCGCGGCCACACTGCTGATCGCCCTGCTGCCCGGCACCAGCTACCTGCTGCGCACCGGCCGTACGTGGCTCGCCGCCCCCTCCACGCCGACCAGCGGCACAGGCGACATCGCATACATGACATCCGCGTCGTCGGCCAGCACCCCGGCCACGGCCGATGACTCCCCCTGGCTGCGCTACCGCAACTCCATTCTGCAGCTGTACCCAGAGCAGACCCGCGTGCGTCATCGCCAGCAGATGTCAGCGCTGGCGAGAGACCTCAGCCCGATCGCCACCCCGTTCAATACCGCGGTGACCGCCATCCGTCGTACAATCCCTGTCAGCCGGCCTGACGATAAAGGCCAACCCAGCGCGTCGACCGCGCCCCGCGCTACTCTCGGGGCAACGCACACATAAAGCCCCCCTCCAGCCCAGTGCGGGCGTCCTGGCCGCCGTTTGCTCAGCAGATTCAGCTCAACCGGCCCACGGCCGTGGCCCCCCCTCTCTTTGCTATGCGGCCATCCATCCGTCATTGGCTGAACGGCAGACAATTCTCCCCTAACCACCAGGATTCGAAAATCCAAACAGTTTTCCTAGCTTCTCAGGTTTGCCTAACCGCATTTCCGATGGTACCTCCATGTTGATACACGGCCGTGATCGAACGGCGGCCGGTTATTGAATCGAAGATCGAGGACCTGGGGAGAACTGGAACGTGGCCAACTCGAAGCGCACTGAAGTTGTCGTGGACCGCCGTACGTCGCAGGA
>DAISIS010000225.1:0-8758 GCA_036821925.1 Pirellulaceae bacterium | reverse complement strand
CACAACACTGCTCCAGTACAGGAACGTGTAGCCGACGGTGGCGCGCCACTGCGGGGAGATCGCATAGCCCTGGGTGACGCCCAGCGCGGGTACCACGGCGAACCGATTGCGTGTGTACTCGCCGATGTTGGTGCGTTGGGCGAGCAGGCCGCCCGTCGCGTCCTGGAGGTTATTGCCGGCATCGCCGGAACCGGTGATGGTGGTCGAGCCGTCGATGCACACGCGCTGGTGATTGGAGCCCAGAGCCATGCGCATCAGCAGGTCCAGCGAGAACCGGCCCCGCCCCGTTTTCCACAGGACGCCCAGGTCGGCACCGTTGAAGATATTGTGCGTCTCAAAACGGTCTTCGATCAAGAACCGCCCATTGTCCGGCGATGGCAGCAGGCTGGTCAGGTCCTCGTTGATGCGCAGATCTTCCGCGAGGTCCAGGTAGCGCCAGCCAGCGAAGCCCGCCAGCTGGCAGCCGACCGGCGTGCTGCCACAATGGACCACCGCCTCGTCGCACCCGTTGTATTCGCAGAACACGCGCATGCCGTGGACGCCAACTCCGAAGAGCCGGCTGTTGGCTTCCACGGTCACGGTCCCGGCGAGTTCGCCGGGCGAGGCCACCAGCTGGGCGTCCTCGCGGCCGTTCGGATACTCGGTCGACGTCAGCACGTTGAAAAACGGGCGTGCCAGTGTCATCGTGCCGGCCGCCCCGCTGCCGCTGAAGGAATAGCGGTCTGTTTCTTCGCCGATGATGAACCCTTCCACTTCCCAGGCATGCTGGTGGCAGGGATCCGCCCACAGCCCCACACGCAGCCGGGCGCCGGTATACATCTGGTCGAGCAGCCGGTCGCTCACCAGCGACTCAGTGGCCCCCATCCCCAGCACCCCTTCCGAAGCTGCCGGGCTGGTGGTCACCAGCGTCGCGATATCCATCGGCCGCGGCCACCACATCAGAAACTCGCCGTGGACCCAGCCATCGCACGCACACGGCTGGCAAACGCTGCCACACGTCCCGCAGTCTGACACGCCACAGCCGCCCGGCTCCGCACAGGTGTCGCACGCGTCGACACAGCTGCCGGCAGCCAGGGGGGAATCACAGAAACTGATGCGATGCTGCGCCATCAGGGCCGCACCCTGCACCGTGACGGCCAAGAATGCCAGCAAGCCCACGGAATATTGCACCTTGTTCACCGCTCAACCTTCCATGGATAAGGGAACCTGCCAGGACGTGCCGCGCCCCGACAACAGACAAGACCGCCCCCTGGAACGGTTCGACGAGACGCACTGAATTCCCGTCCGTCCCGATGCGTATCGGTCAGTACAACCAGAAAAGCTTAACTAATCGCTAAAATCCGTTCAGGTGTTACTGACTCACCCGGCGATAATGGTACAGCGCGGCCCCCGGGCGTGAACGGATTTCCACTGGCAGCCCGGTGTCCAGCAGCGTTTCGCCCGTGTACTCGCCCGGCGTGTCGGGGGCATCGAGGTCGGTGACGAGGTAGCGTGCTTCGCGGCAGAGTCCCTGCAGGGGCAGATCGCCCGCGCGAAAGACGCTCGCCTCCCGGCGGAACACCTGCACGATCCCCTCACCGGCTTGCGGGCGATCGAACTGCCAGGCGATCCAGGCGTGCCGATCGAGGCTGTACGGGGTGAGCGGGTAGAAATCACCCGCGTAATTGGGCGCGACCAGCTGCCACTGCGCCAGGAGTCGGCGGAGTGTGTCGTAATCCAGGTCCGTGCGGCGCGCGTCCCACAGGCAATTCGGATAGGGGGACATCATGCTGCGGAAGTGATACGCGTCCGGCTCCTTGACGCCGGTCCCGTGAAAGGGGATCCAGGACGCGATACCGTATGTACAGCACTGGGCGCCGATCGGCTCCAGGATGTAGTCGGTGCGCCACAGCGGCACAGCGCGCCGCAGCGTCTCCAGATCGTTACGCCGGCCGCCGCTGGCACACGTGTCGATCCGCAGTTTCGGGTGGCGCCGCAGCAGTTCGTCCCAGAACGCGAGATAGCCCGTGACGTGGCGGATTTCCGTGATGCCCTGGCGGTCCGGCGCGTCGTGCTGGCGCCAGTAGCCGAGCGGATCCATGTTGAAGTCCTGCCGATACAGATCAATGCCCTGCGTCGTGAGCAGGGTGTCAATGTGTTCCACCAGCCACTGCCAGGCCTGAGCGTTGCCCAGATCCAGCAGCTTCTGCTCTCCGTCGCTGCCCAGCAGCCACTCGGGATGCGTGTCATAGAGCCATGTGCCCGGCGCGACCCGCTCCGGCTCAAACCACACGATCGACTGGAGTCCCTGCGTGCGGGCATAGTCCGTGATGGCCCGCAGTCCGCGCGGAAAACGCTGCAGGTCAACTTCCCACGTTCCGGTGTGCGGCCACCCCGACGCGTTGATGTACCAGCCGGCATCCATCCACCAGTAGTCGATCGGCAGCCTCTCAGCCACGTACCGATCAATGAACTGGATCTGGCTCGCCTCGTCAGCCAGGACCATTTCGTTGAAGAAATGGGACGAGCAGCCGGCGAGGTGCGTGGAGTGCAACTGGCCGCCGGGGCGCGGCACGTTGTGGGCAATCATCCAGCGGCGCCAGGCGTTCTGGGCCCGGACACGGTCTCCCTGATAGAACTGCAGCGCTACCAGCGGCGTGCGCACCTCCTCGTCCGGATGCAGCGTGAAATGAGTCAACTCCTGGCCGGCCGCCACGCGCAGCGCAGCCTCTGCGTCGCGTGTGAACGTGGCCCGCCACTGGCCGGGCCAGCCCAGCGCCGTGATCACGCCCCCACCTGGCCATTGGATGTTGAAGTACGGGAACTCGCCGTTGCTGCCACGGCCCCCGGACGAAGCCAGCTGCTGGACTCCCCTGGGTGGCAGCAGCGTGGCGTGCGGCTCGTAGTCGTTCGCGGCACAGATGCTACCCGTGTGATGATGCAGGATGAACTCGCCCGGCCGGGCAAACCGGGCGTACACCGCGTCCGGCAGGCGTTGGAAGGTCGTATCGAGCGCCTGCACGTCCGCGATGATCGGCGTATCCTGGTCCCCCGTGTTCTTGAAGTACACGGTCCATTCGATCGTGGGGAAGTGCCGATACTCGACGGCGACGCAGCGAACTTCCAGACCGGTTGCCGCATGCCGGTAGCACACCAGATGCTGCAGCCGGTGTGCGTCCAGCTCTGTCACGCTCGACTCGCGCGTCAGTTCGGGCAGTAACTCGGCAAACGTCCGCGCGCCGTACGTGAACGAAAACGGGGGTGTCGGCGAGTACGCGGATTCCACTGGCCCGCCCAACATGGGCAGGTCGCCGAGCCATACCGTGCGGCCATCGGCCAGCGTCACACGCGGTTCGATCCAGACAGCCTGATCGCAACTGACGCCATCCCCTGCATCTTCCACCTGCAGGTGGAACTCGGTCGCGTCCCCCAGTTCGACCCGGATGGAGGTGCCGGGCTGCCCCTCGTGCACCACCGGGGAGCGGTACGCTTCGCGGCCATCGGGGGCGACGACAGTGAACACAACACTGCCAGGGCCGCCGCGGGTCTGTTCGTTGGTGTCCACCCCGACCTGCGCCGTCAGTTCCCGCCCCGGTCCGGGCAACTTGACCAGCACATCGCTCGGAGCGTGGGTGAACAGGCCTCGCTGGTACTGGCTGGCCCGCAATGTCAGCGGGCGGTCCACGCGACAGTTCTGCCACACGACGTCGAAGTGCTTCACGATCGTGAGGCTGCCCGCCTCGGCAGCTGGCGTGTCAGCCTGGAACTTGGCTGCCATCCACTTGCGCAGTTCCGCGTGCTCGGCCGGAGTCCCGTCGGCCTGCCCCCGGGCCAGACCCTGACACAAGATGGCAGCCACAACTGCAAACCAGGCGGTTCTCATCGCGCGACGCTCCCGTGGTGAACAAGACGACGTTAGGAAACGTCGCCATCATACCACGATCGCGTCCGCCGGGCCGGAGTCCGCCACAACCGATGCGGCCACTGGGCGACCGGGTGCCCGGCGGGTGACGCGGCGGCCCGGCCGGCCGGGATCGGGGTCGCGAGCCCCGTAGTCGCTTGTCGTTATCGTCTCGCCGGTTCCCCGGCGGCCACTCGCGAAATCCATTTTCTGGCGCTAGCAGATTGCAACTGCGGCGTGCATAAGTACATTCAGAGGAGATTCGCGGTCGATATGCTAATCACGCCGTTGAGAGAGGGACATGTGGCCTGACCATGAGAGGAAAAACCTACCTGCTGGGAAGCACTTTGATCGCTGCGTTGGGCGGTCTCCTGTTTGGTTTTGACACGGCCGTCATTTCGGGCACGACCACGGCGTTGAAACAGGTCTACGAGTTGACCGCCTTCGGCGTGGGCTTCACGGTCGCCAGCGCCCTGATCGGCACGATCATGGGCTCGATCGCGGTCGGCACCCCGGCCGACCGGATTGGCCGGCGCCGCACGCTGATAGTCATTGGCGTGCTTTACTTCGTGTCGGCGGTCGGCACTGCCTTTGCCTGGGACTGGTATTCCTTCCTGTTCTTCCGCTGGCTGGGTGGTCTGGGGGTGGGGGGCGCATCGGTGGTGTCACCGATGTACATTGCGGAGATTTCGCCGGCCGCCTTTCGTGGCCGGCTGGTCGCCATCACTCAGTTCAACATTGTCCTGGGGGTCCTGCTGGCATTCTTCTCGAACTATCTCCTGGCCTGCCTGGAGTTGGGCGCTGTGGAATGGCGATGGATGTTCGGTGTGGAGGCCTTTCCGGCGACGGCGTTCACGCTGCTGCTGTACTTCACGCCGCGGAGCCCGCGGTGGCTGGCGTCCCAGGGCCGGGTGGATGAAGCGCGCCGGGTGCTGGAGCGGCTGGGGAACGACGCGCAGGGCGTGGAGCAGGAGTTGCAGAGCATTCTGGAGTCGCTGGACTTCGCGCATCACAGCATGCGGGAGCCGCTGTTTTCGCGGTCCTATGCCAAACCCGTGCTGCTGGCGGTGGCGATTGCCATATTCAACCAGTTGTCGGGCATCAATGCGCTGATGTACTACGCCCCGCACATTTTCTCCATGGCCGGTGCCGACAAGAATTCGGCACTCCTGCAGTCGGTGGCCGTGGGTGGCACCAATCTGGTGTTCACCATGCTGGCGCTCCTGGTGATCGACCATTTCGGACGGCGCCGGCTCATGCTGGTCGGCTCGATCGGCTATATCCTGAGTCTGGGGAGCACCGCGTTCGCGTTCTATCGGTACGGGGGCCGGTTCCAGGCCGTGATCGACCAGGGCGTGGCGCTCGAGCAGGCTCGGACGGCGGTCAGCCATCAGGCGACGGAGTCGGTAGCGCAGGTGCTGGCTGCCGCACAGGCGGCACTCGACCGGGCCATTGCCGACGCCGGACTTGGCGCCACGATCGTACTGGTGAGCCTGTTGGTGTTCATCGCCTCGCACGCCTTTGGGCAGGGGGCTGTGATCTGGGTTTTCATCAGCGAAATATTTCCCAACCGCGTGCGGGCCCGGGGCCAGGCGTTGGGCAGCTTCACCCACTGGGTCATGGCGGCCGCCATCTCCTGGACCTTCCCCATGTTCGCCGAGGCCTCGGGAGGACATACATTCGCGTTTTACGCCGCCATGATGGTGCTCCAGCTCCTGTGGGTGCTGACCGTCATGCCGGAAACCAAAGGTATCCCATTGGAAGACATTCAAAAGGAACTTGGAATCCAATGACAGCTCGTCGTCCGTTGCTGGTCGGTATTGGCGAAGTACTGTGGGACCTGCTGCCCGGTGGCAGGCAGTTAGGCGGAGCACCCGCCAATTTCGGGTATCAGGCGCATGCGCTGGGGGCGGAAGCACAGATCATTTCCGGCGTGGGTAGCGACCCGCTGGGCCGCCAGATCCTCGAACGCCTGACAGGGCTCGGGCTCGACACGAGTCTGGTCCAGACGGTCTCGAAAGCCACGGGCACCGTGTCGGTCAAACTCGATTCGACCCACCAGCCGTTGTTCACCATCCACGAACACGTGGCGTGGGACGCTCTGACCGTGCAGGACGCGGCCCTCGCCTGTGTCAGCCGAGCCGACGCAGTCTGCTTCGGAACGCTGGCCCAGCGCAGCGAGCCCTCGCGCCAGACGGTCCGCACACTCGTCAAGCGTGCCAAGCCTCGGGCGCTCAAGGTGCTCGACATCAACCTGCGGCAGCACTTCTACTCCAACAACGTCCTGGACGCATCCTTGCGGTTGGCCAACGTGCTGAAGATCAACGACGACGAACTGCCGATCGTCGCGGATTTTGCTGAGATCTCCGGATCCCCGCGCGATCAGCTGCGCGAGCTGGCCGACCTCTACCAGCTCTCCACGGTCATTCTCACGCGCGGGGAACAGGGCAGTCTGATCTTCCGCGACGAACAATGGTTCGACCACCCGGGCGTGCCCACCGAGGTCGTCGACAGCGTGGGGGCCGGCGATGCCTTCACCGCCGCCGTCACCCTCGGCCTGCTGGCCGGCTGGACCCTGGAAGCCATCTCCAATACGGCCAATGAACTGGCCGCCTACGTCTGCGCCCAACCCGGCGCCACCCCGCCCCTGCCCGACAAGTTCCGGGAGGTGTTTTTCTTGGAGGGGGGAGCGCTGACAGGCTGAGTCAGACCGCCCGGTCCGGGGCCGGCAGCCTGGCCCTAGCGAATGAGCCCGTGATAGCGGCCCATCCAGTAGGGGAGGAGCCACGCGGCGCCGTCGTCTTCCTGGGCTCCGTCCCCGCCGCTGTCGGGGAGATAGGGGTTCTGATTCCATTTCTGGACGTTGCGTTCATCGGCCGGGAGCACATAGGCCAGTTGGCGTTCTGCGAAACGGTCGGTCCGCACATCGAACACGACGTCTGCACGCTGGCTGTTCTCCATGCGCCACGTGCGGCGATCGGTCGGAATGTCGCACAGGTTCCGGATACCTGCCGCGATGTCGGCGTGCTGCGGGTCGATCGTCGCGTAGGTGAAGTTGTAGAAGCTGGACCTTTCGGGCTCAACCACCAGGTAATGCCGGCGCACCGCCGCGTGCAAGGCCGCGCGCAGCGCAGGGTCCTGTTCGAGCTGCAGGATGGGATACCAGGCCACAAATCCCAGCTGATCGTCCGAGTGGTTGTTTTCGTCGGGAAACAGCTTCTTCTGCAGCAGCACGTTGCGCAGATAGCCATGTTCCACAATCAGCCGCTTGTAGTGGGCCAGGTACTTGTCATCCCCCGTAATGTAATGAGCCACGCGCAGGAACGAGAGGATCTGCAGCGAGTTCAGGCCGCTCTCGAGATAGTGCTCCGGATCGTCGTTCAAATTCTCCGGATTCCAGAATCCCCAAGTCGTGCGTTGGCCGGTCCAGTCCACCAGCTGATAGTTGTGATCGAGCAGGTAATCCGTCACCTCACGCACTTGCTCGACGCACCGGCTGCGTTCCACCTGATCGTTCCTGGCGATGTGCTGCCAGTAGGTGTAGAAGGCCAGGTAGTGTCCGTCGATCTCGTCACTGGACGTGTCGCTCTTCCAGTACATTTTCTCGTCGGGGCTGGGGCGCCACTGCGCGCTCTTCGTTCTTCCCTCTTCGCACGTCACCACGCTGCGCGCGACCAGTCCCGGGGTACCCGACGCGTCCTGCAGCATGTAGAGCGCGTGCATGCTCTCGCGTGCCGAGGCTTGCGCCGCCGGATCCTGCGTGGCGCCGAAGCAGAGCGACATGGCGGCCACGTGGTACGCCGTCCACAGGCCGTCATTGTCGTTGTCGCCCACAGTATGTGCCGTCGGATGCTCGGCGTCGTTCAGCGTGCACTCCGCCACCAGTCCGAGCCGCCGATGGCGTTCGTTGACTCGCTGTTCGAGGATCCGTGCCTTCTCGGCCAGTGTCGTGGGAACCAGCGCAATTCTGCTGACACCCGCCGGCGTGGCGAAATAAGGGGTGCCGTCCGGCGCACAGGCGACGGCCAGGACGTGGTCGTCCGGCAGATAGCGTCGTCCGGCTCGATAGAACCACTGGCGGTCCGACGCCGCGGGGCGGAAATGCACTGCCCCGCGTGACGTCCCGATCCACAACTGGTCGGCGTGGTCGACCGCTAAGGCCGTGATGTCCTCGACGGGCAGACCGTCCCGCCCGCGAATATGTCGCCATTGCCCACGGGGCGATCGCACGCTCAGCCCCAGCGGCGTACCGACCCAGAGTTGGTCCTGCGAATCCGCGGCCAGGCCCGTGATCCGCGTGGCCAGCGGTCCCCCGGCACCGTACTGGTCCAATCGCGCCAGGGGAGCACCCGGCACCGAAGAGTAATACAGACCGGCCGGCGTACCATACCAGGTGGTCTCTCCCGTCTGAACCCACGCCGTGAGAGCCAGCTCCCATGCACTGGCGTCCGGCGGTTCCCTGACGTACGCCGCCTCCCGCCACTGCTGGTCGCTGCCACATCGATAGGCACCGTCGTCCGTCGTGACGATCAGAGCCCCCGAGTCGTCGAATTCCAGCGTGTGGACGCGGGCTGCTGGCGCACCGGGCACGGTCTCCCGCACGTGCTCGGTATACGGTTCGACCACGATGGGCAGCTGCTTGGGCGTTCCGAGCGGCCGCAGAGGGCCCACAACGTTGGCCAGGGGCACGTGGGCATCGAGCAGCACGCTGTAGGAGCCGTCGCCAGCCTGTGCCGGGGCGGTCGTCAGCCACAGCAGGAGCACAATCGAGACGCGTGAGGCGATGGGAGCTTCCACTGCGTGTCTCCTCGACGTGGGCATTGTACGAGGACGTGGGAATTACACGAGCGCACAGTTCATTACACGGCTTCTATTCTC
>DAISIS010000224.1:0-8763 GCA_036821925.1 Pirellulaceae bacterium | reverse complement strand
TGGCGCGTGTTCCAGGAAGGTGGTGACCATTCCGATGGCAGACCCAGTTCCCCAACCCAATGAGTCCTCGCCGGCCGGCTTGTCGGCGGCGGAGATCCCCGCGTGGTATCCGACCTGGGCGCAGGAGTTGGCCGGGCTGTACTACTCGGGGAGCGTATGCCTGTTCATTCTGCACGGCAACGTGCACGACCTGATGCCGTACGTCACGCGGTCGGGTACGGAGTTCTGCAGCCTGTCGGAGTTCCTGTCGCGCGAGATCTTCGGTTCGTGGGAGGTGGCTTTCTCGTACGATTTGGGGCGCGGCCTGCGGCTGGAGGCGGGCCAGGACGCCCGGCGGCGCCAGGAGATGGTGGAATACACGTCGGGGCTGCTGGGCAACCTCAACACGTGGCCACGCGATCCGGACCAGGTGCTGGGGGCGCTGGAGAACACCATCCAGCGCAACCTGCTGGAGGACAGGCCGGACCAGCGCAAGCGGATTGTGTTCCTGTTCGAGTACGCGCAGTATCTGGTGCCTTCGGCCGACTTGAACATGCTGGCGCGCGGCGAAGCGTCGCGGCTGGTCCGCCTGATCGCCTGGGCGCAGAACCCCTACATCAAACGGGTGAACATGGCGTTCTGCCTGATCGCCAGCAAGTTGTCCGAACTCAACGAACGCCTGGTGCAGAACCCGCACGTGGCGACGATCGAGATTCCGCTGCCGGACGAGACCTTGCGCCGGGGCTTCATCGAACAGGCCGTCGCGCCCGGCGGCGCACCGCCGGCCTCCGGCACCGACCAGGGGGACGGCCAGCTGAGCGTGGATGCACTGGCCAAGATGTCCAGCGGGCTGAATCTGGTGAACCTCAACGTGCTGTTGTCCCGCACCCGCGGGGCGCGACGCGGCCCCGATCTGGATCAGTTCCGGCGGCTCAAGAAGGGGATGATCGAGCGGCAGTGCCAGGGGCTGGTCACGTTCGTCGAACCGAAGCATACGCTGGACAAGGTGGTCGGGCTGACGGTGGCGAAGCACCGGCTGCAGCAGGACGCGGAGTGGATTGGCCAGGGGCGTCTGGAGACGGCGCCGATGGGTTATCTGATCTGCGGGCCGGTCGGGACGGGCAAGACGTTCCTGGCGGAGTGCTACGCTGGCTCGATCGGGATCCCCTGCGTAACATTGGCCAACTTCCGCTCGAAATACGTCGGCGAGACGGAGGGGAATCTGGAACAGGTGCTCAACGTCCTGCGCAGCTTGGGCCCCGTGGTGGTGATTGTAGACGAGGCCGACGCGGCGCTGGGGAATCGCGAGGCCGAAGGGGACTCGGGTACTTCGGGCCGTGTGTTCTCCATGATCGCCCGGCAGATGGGAAACACGGACTATCGCGGAAAGATCATCTGGATGCTGCTGACCAGCCGTCCCGACCTGCTGCCGATCGACCTCAAACGCCAGGGGCGGGCGGAAGTCCACATCCCGCTCTTCTATCCCCAGGATCCTGCCGAGATTGCCACGATGTTCCAGGTCATGGCGTCCAAGAACCAGATCCCGTTGGCGCCGGACGCGGTCCCGCCGGTGACGAGCGACCGGTCCTTGAGTGGGGCGGACATCGAGAGCATTGTGTTGAGCGCCCGGCGGCGCGTCCTGGCGGCCGGCCGTGACGTGGTGGAGCAGGCGGATCTGAAGGGGGCCTGGGATGCGTTCATCCCGTCCGCTCAGGGGCTGGAGAAGGAAATGCAGGAACTGGTGGCGGTGCTGGAATGCACCGACCGGGCGTTTCTGCCGCCGGACTGGCAACAGCGTCTGGCGCAGCCGGAAGGTCGCACCCACCTGCAGGAACGGTTGATGGCGATACGCGCGATCATCGAACAGTGACGCGCGCGAACTGCTCACAAATTCACAAATTCACAAATTCAGTGATCGACAGATAGCAGGGATCAACAGATAACAAGGATCTGAACATGGCCCGAAAGAGCTGGCTGGATGACAAGGCCGAATCGACTTTGATCGACGACTACGCGCGGGACCTCAGTGGGTTCATCGAGGCGATGGCGGACGGCGTGATGGAAGCGCAGGAAGTGCAGCAGCAGGAGCAGCGCGTCGTGGCGCTGATGAAGCAGATCGAGCCGCAATTGGACGACAAGATGCACGAGCAGGTGACGAAACTACTCTGTGAAATTTCGGCGTTCAGCGTGATGCAGGTGTTGCACGAGCTGTACGAGGCCCGCCCCAAGGTCGCCTTCCGGGGCTGAGATGCTGGGTGGGCGTCACACGCGGGAGATCGGTGGCGGGTTACTGGGCAGGGGCTGACGAGCAAGAGGAAACCGGGAGTGCACTATGGCTGGCAAACCGAAACCGGCGTTTTTCGCCGCGGTGGCGTTGGTGGTCGTCGGACTGGTGTTGTTCGCCCTCTACAATGCGGGCGTGCTGGCGCCCGAGGGTGCGCAGAAGACAAGGGACGTGCCCCAGACCATCGATCCCTCCCAACTCGGCGTGGGCAAGGAAGTCGAGGACTCGGCCAACGCGAAGGCGGTGACGACCGTCAAGGAATACGAATTCGTCCCCTCCGCCAGGCTCCCGGAAGTCAAAGGCACGGCCGCCTACAAGCCGCTGGAAAACAATACCGTCCGCTTCGCGCTCAACGTCTGGGCAGGCTGGGCGCCGATCCTCTATGCCAACAACGGGCTGGCCGCCGGCAAGACCTGGAAGACGCCCGCCGGCGAGGAGTTCCGCGTGGAACTGGTGCTGATCGACGACCCGATCGCCATGCAGGACGCCTACTTCGCCGGTGAAGTCCACATCGGCTGGGGCACGCTGGACATGGTGCCGCTGCTGCTCGAGCGGGTGATTGGCCCGGACGGGACGCCCCGGGACAGCCGCGTCATGCCGCGCGTCTACCAGCAGGTCGACTGGTCCAACGGCGGCGACGGGATCGTGGTGCGCGACAACATCCGCTCGGTGGCGGACCTGCGCGGCAAGACCATGGTGCTGGCCGAAAGCTCGCCGTCGCACTATTTCGCCCTGAACATGCTGGTCGCCGGCGGCGTACAGCCGAACGAAGTGCAGATGCAATTCACCCAGGACGCGTTCCAGGCCGCCGCAGCTTTCAACAGCGAACCGGGCCTGAGTGCGGCCGTGTCCTGGGCCCCGGACATCTACAACTTGAGCGAGGTGCAGGGGAACAAACTGCTGGTGAGCACCGGCACGGCCAACAAGCTGATCGCGGACGTCTGGTTCGCGCGCGCCGACTTCGCTCAGGACCATCCGGAGATCATCGAGGGGCTGGTGCGCGGTATCTTCGACGCCATGATCGAACTCAAGGACGATGCCGCGCGCCAGGCGGTGGCCCGCATCATGGCCGACGCCTACAAGCTGCCCGCCGCCGATGCGGCCGGCATGCTCGCCGATGCGCACAGCACCAACTGGGCCGAGAACTACCAGTTCTTCGTCAATCAGAACAACCCCACCAACTTCGAACGGGTCTGGAACCAGGCGTATTACCTGTACAACCGGGTCCACAAGATCAGCCATCGCAAGGTGCCGTTCGATCAGGTCATGGACTTCTCGCTCATCAAGAAACTGGGGCAGGAAGAGAAATATGCATCCCAGAAGGACGAGTACACGGTGCAGTTCGTGCCCAAGACGACCTCGGAAGTCCAGGCGGAAGACGAGATTCTCACGAACACGGTGGTGATCCATTTCTTCCCCAACAGCTTCGATCTGTACAAGAAAGTGGTGGAGCGTGAGGGGGATCAGGACGTGGAACGGCTGTATGATCCCAACGTGGAACTGGTGTTGGAAGAAATCGCCCAGCTGGCCGGCAAGTTCGGCACAGCCCGCATCGTGATCGAAGGGCATACCGACAGCTCCATGCAGGGGCGGGCGCCCGAAGACATGGTTCGCGAACTGTCCGACAACCGGGCCAACGCCGTGAAGGAGGCCCTGGTCCAGAAGTACAGCACCCTGCAACCCAACCAGTTCAACGTGGTGGGGAAGGGATGGGACGTCCCGGCCGATCCGAACGACCGGCTCAACCACGCCAAGAACCGGCGTGTGGAGATCAAGATCTACCCGGCCGAAGCGGGCGGCTAGGCAACGCCCGGCAGGCGGGTCGGCCGCCCCGCGGCGCATTGGTTTCCCCGGCGCATGGGTTCCCGCGGGGCCACGTATCCTGCGCCGGCACTGTTGATTGCGACTTCCCCGACGCCTCTGTGAGACTCCTGCATGGACTCGAACCCTGTAGCGAACGCCGACAAGCTCCGCGGGCCGGCTGCGCCCCGCGGGCCGCGTCTGCGGCAGCCGATCTCCGTGGCGGCCGCGGTCTGCTGTGCTGCGCTGTCCATCGTGCTGTTCTTTCTGTTGTGGTGGCTGGTGACCGCGGGGGACAGAGAGCAGCGGATCATGAGTCCGACGGTGCTGCCGAGCCTGCCGGAGACGTTTGGGGAATTTCGCTCGCTGTGGTTCGACAGCGCGCTGACCCGCAATACGCTGGTGACCCTCCGCCGCGTCGCGCTGGGGTTTGCCCTGGCGCTGGCGGTCGGCATCCCGCTGGGCGTGCTGGCCGGCTGCTACTCGTGGGCCCGCGCCTTCCTGATGCCGCTGGTGATCTTCGGCCGCAACATTCCGCTGGCCGCCCTGATCCCGTTGACGTTCTTCTTCTTCGGGATTGGCGAGGGGCAGAAGGTGATGTTCATCTTCGTCGCCTGCGTGGCGTTTGTCGTCGCCGACGTCACCGTGGCGATCAGCGACATCAGTTCCCGCTACCTGGACACAGCGTACACGCTGGGCGCCAACAGCTGGCAGGCCATCCTGAAGGTGCTCGTGCCGCTGGCGATGCCGACCGTGTTCGACTCGGCACGCCTGTTGTTCGGGTTGGCCTTCGGCTACATCATGCTGGCCGAACTGATTCGGTTCGGGGACGACGCGGGGGGGCTGGGCAATTTGATCCTGGTCGCGCAGCGTCGCGGCCCGCGCGAGCACATCTATCTGATCATCCTGATCATCCCGATCGTGGCCCTGGTCATTGACCGCCTGCTGTACTGGGTGCAGGTGCAGCTGTTTCCGTATCGCTACGGCGGCTATGGGCTGTTCAACCGGGCCTTGCGGGCGGTGCTGCGGCAGTGGGACGATCTGAAGAGCCTGCTCTGGAAGCCGCGACCTCCCTACGATCAGTTGGCGGCGGCCATCCCCCAGCCACAGGTTACCGAGCAGGACCGTGCGACATGACTGACGCTGACAAACCCGCCACCGGCCAGACACCCGCACGGGGTGCCAGCACCAGCGTGGGGCTGGGCCAGGTGCTCGACCACGTGCGTGACACCGCCGCGACGCCGCGTCCGCCGGTCGTCGAGTTCGAGCAGGTGACGAAGACCTACAATGCCGGCCAGCCGAATGCGTTCACCGCGATCCGGGATGTCTCGTTCGTGGTGGAGGACAAGCCGGACAAGGGGGAGTTCATCTGTGTGCTCGGCCCCAGCGGGTGCGGCAAGAGCACGATTCTGCGGCTGATCGCGGGGCTGGCGCCGCAGCATCCGCCCACGCACGGCGCCGTGCGCGTGCTGAGCCACCCGGTGCAGGGCCCCGGTCCCGACCGCGGCATGGTATTCCAGGACTACACGAGCTTTGACCACCGCACCGTGCTGGACAACGTGACGTTCGGCCTGGAATGCCATCGCGTACCGCGCCGGGTCCGCGAGGAACTGGGGCGGCAGTGGATCCAGCGCGTCGGTCTGGATGTGAGCCACGATGCGGACAAGTACCCGCACGAACTCTCGGGAGGCATGCGGCAGCGCGTCGCCATCGCCCGCACGCTCATCCTCCGGCCGCGCATCATCCTTATGGACGAACCGTTCGGAGCGCTCGACCCGGAGACGCGGACGAACATGCAG
Source organism: Pirellulaceae bacterium (assembly GCA_036821925.1). Taxonomy (GTDB): domain Bacteria; phylum Planctomycetota; class Planctomycetia; order Pirellulales; family Pirellulaceae; genus JAAYDI01. The sequence continues at coordinate 2,901 of DAISIS010000224.1, read as the reverse complement.
GATCTGCTGGTCACCTTGTGGCGCGAGGTGCAGGCCACGGTGTTCTTCGTCACGCACTCGATCGACGAGGCCGTGTACCTGGGGGATCGTGTCTATGTGATGGGGACAGCCCCCGGCCGGCTGGCACGCGAGATTGAGATTCCGCCGCCCGATCGACCGGCGCGCGAGATGCAGCGGCAGCCGGAGTTCCAGGAGACCGTCTTCTTCATCCGTGACTTGATCAGCAACCTCGAACAAGGTTAAGCTCTAGGTGGACAGGCTTTCCGCCTGCCGGCAGGCGATCCCCGACAGGCGGGAGGCCTGTCCTGCTCCTGCGACTCATGCGAAACAGACTGCCGTGCTCAAGTACTTCCGGGCTGCCCTGACAAACCGCTGGAACCTGCTCGCGCTCTTGGCCGGCATCGGCGTGGCGGCGATCAGCGGGTCGTGGACTGTGACGCTGCCGTTGGTGCTGGCGGCGGAGGCCGCGTACCTGTCTCTGGTCGGCTCCCATCCGAAGTTCCAGAACTACGTGGACCTGCAGGCCCATCAGCAACTGCGGCAGATCCGATCCCAACGCAGCGACGTGGTGCTGAAACACATCCTCCAGACGTTGCCCCGCCCGTTGATCGATCGGTACAGCCGGCTCCGCACACGCTGCCTCGAACTGCAGCGCATCGCAGCCGATCTGAAACACACGGCCAGCGGCGAGGAACAGCGGCCGTTCGAGTCGCTGCAGGTGGCGGCACTCGACAAGCTGCTGTGGCTCTACCTGCGGCTGCTGTTCACCTACAACGCGCTCCAGCGATTCCTGGAGCGGACGTCCCGGGATCGCATCGCCCAGGACATCGATCGGATCGAACGGCGCATGGCGACGCTCGACCCCCAGGACGCGTCGGCCCAGGCCCAGAAGATCCGCGGTACGCTGTCTGACAATCTGGCCACCAGCCAGGATCGCCTGCGCAACTACGATCGCGCGCAGGCGAATTACGAGTTCGTCGAACTGGAAATCGATCGACTGGAGAACAAGATCGCGTCACTGGCCGAAGTGGCTGTCAACCGGCAGGAGCCGGCGTTCGTCTCCAACCAGGTGGACCAGGTCGCCCACAGCATGGTCCAGACTGAAAAGGCCATGAACGACCTCCAGGTCTTCACCGGCCTGGCGGAACTGGACGACGAGGTCCCGGTCCTGCTCGACACCAACCGTACGTCAACGCGATGATTCGAGCACCATGTCGACGCGTCGCGGGGCGCCGTCCTGGAAGACTCGGTAACGCTGCGTGTGGTACGTCGGCAGGCCGTTGATCGTCACAGCTGCCTGCAGGGCATACGAGCGCCCGGGCTCGATCTGATCAGCGTCATAGTCCAGTTCGAAGGGGATCGGCAGCGGGCCCAGGTCGGTGTAGCGCTGTTGTGCGATCGGGGCCGGCTGCGCATCGGTGATGTCGACCAGCCGGACCGTCAGCACCGCACCACGCGGCAATCGGGTCACGCCCCGCGCCGTGACGGTCCCGATCAACGGCGCACCTCGCGGGGGTCCCAGCGGGCGGCGAAACGGCTCCAGGCGGACCGGAGTGCTCATCAGCGTCCCGTCGCGGTGGTTCTGCACCAGCAGCAGCACGTTGCCCCGCCGGTCGGCACGCAGGTCCAGTTCACGCTCCAGCGGATACAACCGGTGGTTCACGTGTCCCACCTGGTAACCGCGAACCGTCACGATCACGTCCCGCGGTTCGAGCCCCGCACGCTGGGCCGGCGACGACCGCCTCACCCGCGTAATGACCGCCCCGTAGTTCTGATACTCGACTTCTACCCCGAGATACCAGCGCGCGTCGAATTCCGGTCGGTCCGGACGGGGCGGCACCAGCCGCGGACCCATGTCGGGCCGCTCGTCGTGGAAGTCACGCTCCTCCCGGTCCGCAGCCGGCCTGTCGTCCTCATCCCGGTCGCGGTCGCGGTCCTGTGCCACGGCCATGCTGGCCATGCTGGCCAGAAGCACGCCTCCCAGCCACGACCATCGTGTCAATACGGTGCCCATAGCCCGACTCCCTCGCATTAGCCCGCGCGCCTGCCCAGCAGCTGATTGGAACCTCGTTGCGACAATTGTTCCCCCCTCCGCGACCAAAGGAAATGGGGGCACGGAGCTGTCCCATTCCCGCCGCCGCCGGGATTTCCGGTCGCACGATGGGGCGCCCTGTGCGCAGTCGCTGCCTGACGTGCCGGCACGGTGCCTCTGTCGCGGGCCCGAACTCCACCCTTATCCGCCACCCCTTGCCGGTCGCTGAGCGGGCGTCTGGCTGGCTAGAGGCTAAGAGGCTCAGAGAATTGTGTAGTGCACGACGGCGAAGAAGTGGAATGCGCTGGCCGCCAGAACACATAGGTGCCACGTCGCATGGAAGAACGGCACCTGCTGGTCGAACGTCAGGAACAGCGTACCTACCGTGTACAACACTCCACCACAGGCCATCCACGCCATGCAGTCCATCGGCATCAGACTCACCATCGCCATCGCGGGCAGCCAGCCGAGTAAGATGTAGTTGGCAATGACCACCGCCTCGATGCGGTGCTTCAAGAACGCCTTAGACAGGAACCCTAAGGTCGCCAGCGTCCAGACGAACGCCAGGACGAGCCATTTCCGCTGCGGCGGCATATACGCCAGAATGAACGGCGTGTACGTACCGGCAATCAGACAGTAGATGACCGCCTGATCCAGCACGCGAAAGAACTGCTTGCGACGCGGATGCTGAAAGGCATGGGACAGTGTCGAGGCCGCATAGACGGCGGTCAGTGAGATGCCGTACACCAGCGTGGCCAGCAGCTGTCCGACCGTGGCCCGATGGTACAGCGCCAGTACGAGCAACGCCACCGTCCCCGCAATACTCAGTACCATGCCCACACCGTGAGTCACAGTGTTGGCGACCTCTT
>DAISIS010000223.1:2469-8773 GCA_036821925.1 Pirellulaceae bacterium | reverse complement strand
GCTGGCGCTCAGCTCGGGGTGGCTCGTGCCGATGGCGGTCGTGTTGGGCGTGATCTATCTCGTATACTCGGGCGTGCGGGCGGTGGTGGTCGGCGGAGCGGCCGGTGCTCGCGCGCCAGAGACCGCCGATCGGGCCACCGCCCGGCCCGTGGCCGACACACAACCGCGCCGGCGGCGGCGTCATCCCCCGCGCGTGTACTGGCGTGATCAGGCGCGCGAAAGCCTGCGACGCAAACCGCTCGGCCAACGGCTGGCCGAATTGACCGGCTCGTTCCTCATGGCCGCCATCGTCTCGGCCGTCCTGGGTCTGGTCATCCTGGTGGCTGGCGGCCGGCGGCTGGACGCATCCGTCGACACCTGGACCTTCTTCACGTGGCTCACGGTCTCGAGCATCGCCGGCGCCTGGATCGTGCTGGGCCTGGCCAAATTCTGGGAAGGGCACGAGGGGGACGACATCCTGCGGCGCTTCGTGCTGCTGGCGGCCGGCCTGGCGGTCGGTGTGGCGGCGTTCGCGGCCTGCGACGCGCTGCTGGTGCGCCTGTCGACCAACGAAATGTTCAATGTGCTCGAACTCCCGCCGCACCTGATCCCCCGGAACCTCTATGCCCACGACGGCTCCGTCGGCCTGACCCCGTTCCTGGCCTTCTTCGCCACCCTGTTTCTGGTGATCCGGTGGTGGCGTCAGGTCGATCCCCTGCGGAAGACGCGGTTCAGCCTGTGGGCGACCGCCCTGTGCGCCCTGGTCGCGATGCTGATCCCCTGGCAGATCCCCTGGGGATTCATGCTGGCGATCACCACATCCGTAGCGGTGCAGCTGTCGGCTCCCTGGATGGCGGCGAGCGAGCGAGCCCGTTTCCGGCACGACGCCTCCGAGGCGTGGGGAGGGCGATGACATGGCTGTGATCCCGGTTCTCGCGCTGTGCGCTGCGGTGGTGATCAGCGCGGTGGCGGCCGAGCGGTCGGCGCGGGCCGGCCGTCGCTGCCGCGCAGTGTGCCTGAACCTGTGCGGCCTCGGCTGCCTCGGAGTGGGCCTGATGACCCTGTATGCCTGGTGCCACAGCGGTACGCTCGTCATGCGGCAGGTCGCGATGGCGCAGCAGACGCGAGCCGATGCTGACCGCCTGATGCGGCTGTATGTCGAGGGTGATGCCGCGGGCGCAGATGAGGGCGCGGGCGCGGACGAGAGCGCGGACGAGAGCGCGGACGCGGAGCCCGCTCTGCAGAACCTGCCGGAGCAGCCGGCGGAATCCAGTGCGGAATCCAGTGCGGAATCACCGGCCCCATCCGCCGCGCCCGCTGCGGCGGGCGGGAGCGAGACGCCGGCCGAGGCGGACGAGCTGCCGGCGGAGGTGGAGGATCAGGAACCGGGGGGACCGCCGGAGGCCGATGACGGGCTGCCGGGCCCCCTCGCGTCCGGAGTGCAGATTGACTTCGCGGCGCGCCCCGAGTGGGTTGACTGCGAGCCGCGCGATGCCGGTGCCGTGCACCAGGTGTCCGTCTGTTCGGGTCCGTATCGCACGCAACCGCAGGCGCGCAGGGAACTCAGCGGCCGGCTGAAGGTGGCGACCGACGAGTACATCAACGAGCTGCTGGGCCGGTCCGCGGCCGCGTGCTGGATCGCGTTCGACGAGTCCCGCATTCTCCAGACGCTGGTGTCGCCCGGCAACATCTACGACGAGAAGGTGGTTTCGCCGTCCGTGGGGGTCATGTATCAGTCCCACGCCCTGCTCGAATTCGGTCCGGAGTTTCGGCGGGACATCGAGGAGTCCTGGCGGCAGATTGTGGCGCGGGCCCGGCTGGTCAAGTTCGCGCTGGCCGCGGCTGCGGTACTGGGCAGCCTGGCGCTGCTGCTGAGCTACTTCCAGGCGGACACTGCCACGCGGGGCTTCTATACGGGGCGCTTGAAGTTCGCCACGCTTGTGGCGATACTGGGATTAATCGTGTCCGGCATGCTGCTGGCCCGATCAATTCCGTGGCTCTGGCTCTAACCCTGACTCGTTGTCTCGCGGTAATGCAGGGCCCCTTTCGGCCTTGGACTTCCGCCATGTCTATGTCCGGCGCAACCGATAGTGACGCGTTGCTGGTGCAACGCATCCGCGATGGTGACTCAGACGCCTGGAGCGACTTGATTTCCCGCTACGAGGGACGGCTGCTGGCGTTCGTCGAGAGCCGCATCGGGCACCGCGGCGCCAGCGAAGACATTGTGCAGGAGGCGTTTATCGGATTCCTGAACAGCCTTCCCAACTACGATGGTCGCCGGCCTCTGGAGAGCTATCTGTTCTCCATCTGTGCCTACAAACTGACCGACTACCTGCGCCGCGAGGGACGCCGGCCCAGCGTGCCCTTGTCGGCCGGGTCCGATTCCGGCGGGGGCTGGCAGCTGGCTGGCAAAGCGCGGGCTGCCAGCAGTATCGCGCGCAGCGGCGAACGTCACGGTCTGGAGGAGAAGGCGATTGTGACGGCGCTGCGGGAGCAGATTGCGCGCTGGCAGAAACGGGGCGACTGGACCAAACTCAAATGCACGGAACTGCTGTTCGTGCGCGGCTGGGCCAACAAGGTGGTGGCGGCCCGCCTGGAGATCACCGAGCAGCAGGTGGCCAACTTCAAGTTCGACTTCCTGGCTCGGCTCCGCGCGCTGATCCGCCGCCAGGGACTGTCGGAAGACGTCTTTCCCGAACTGTACCAAGAGGAGTAGTCACGCCGTGGCGAGCGGGGGCGCGGGCAGACCGGTGCCCCCGCGGCACGCCGGGACTTCGTGCGAGGTGAAGCACGCCCATGACACGCCCGTTGACGGATTCTGACCTGGAGGCCTACCTGGACGAGGCCCTCGCGCCGTCGGAAATGGCGGCCATCGAGGCCGAGTTGCGCAGCCACCCGCACTTGCTGAAACAGCTGGCCAGGATCCACAGCCGGCGCGATGCCGGCGTGCACTCGCTGGGAGAAATCTGGCGCCGGCATCGCCTCAGCTGCCCCACCCGCCAGCAGATGGGCAGCTTCTTGCTCGGCGTCCTCGACGACGAACAGGCGGCTTATATCCGGTTCCATCTGGAAGTGGTCGCGTGCCGACTCTGCCATGCCAACATGGAAGACCTGCGGCAGCGGCAGGCCGAGTCCGACGAAGCCACCGTCGTGCGTCGCAAGAAGTACTTCAATTCCAGCGCCGGATACCTCCAACGCCCCTGACGGTCCGGCGCAGGACCCGGACCCTCGGCCACCGCGCGGCTCACAGCAGATGGCGGGCCTTGATGTCCAGGTAGCGATTCACGAGCGGGGCGGTCAGGTCTTCGGGGAACGCGTCCAGCACCAGTACGCCCTGGTGCTCCAGGTCGCTGAGCAGCTCGTGCCGCCCGCTCAGGATGCCGGCCGCCGCCGCTGCGCGATAGAGCCCCGGCCCCCCCGTGGCACCTGACTCGGCCACGCGGAACAGCTCGCGATCGCGCAGCAATACGCACACAGGCAGGTGGCGCCCGAGCTGTGCGCGCAGGTAGCGTTTCACCTGCAGGCTGTTGACCTCGTCAATCAGATGACTGACGAGCACGACCAGGGCGCGTTTGCGGAACCGGGTGGCCAGGTGCAGAAACGCGAGGTCATAGCGGGATTCCACCAGCTGCGGGAAGCGGTCGAACGACGCGTGCAGCAGCCGGTTCATCTGGCTCATCCCGCCGCGCGCCGGAACGGACTCGTGAATCCGGTCGGAGAAGCAGACCAGGCCGACGGCATCCCCCTGACGCAGCGCCACATAGGCGAGCATGAGCGTGGCGTTCAGGGCGTGATCCAGCAGGCTCAAGCCGGCCGACTGGCTGTGCATCAAGCGGCCGCAATCGAGCAGCAGCACGATCCGCTGGCTCTGGCTGGTCTGATATTCCTTGACCGTCAGCTTGCTCCGCCGCGCGGTGGCCCGCCAGTCGATGTGTTTGTAGTTGTCGTCAGGCGTGTAATCCCGCAGCCGCTCGAAATCGTGGTCCTGGCCGACCGTGCGGCTGTGACGCACCCCCATCAGACTCAGGCGATTCGTGCGGGCGAGCAGCGCGTATTCGCTCAGCTGCACCAGGTTGGGATACACGTGCACCTGCGATGTGACCGGGCAGGACACATGGCGTTTCCAGCATCCCCACCGGCTGCGCACACACAGGTGAACCCACGCCAGCGTCAGCACGCCGCGGCGGGACGGCGTGAGTCGATACGACAGCGCAATGCGGCTGCGCCCCTGCATGCCCAGCACAAACTCGGCCGGCGCGGCTGCACACGACTCCGGTACATCGTCCCGGATCCACAGGTGGGCGCGCCGCGCGGCGTGGTGGAGCACGGTCAGCTGAACGTGATGCGGATTGTTGAGCGAGGCGACACGCTCCGTTTCTCGCTGCGCGGAGAAGACGCGCGCCCGCGGCAGGGTGCACAGGTCAGCCAGCGCCAGCCCGACAACAGCTGCGTCGACGAGCACGACGACCAGCAGAAACTCGGGCAACACCACCGGCACCAGGGCGAGCAGGCAGGGGACTGTCAGCAGCGCCACCAGCGCCGTGTGGGGATACACCCGGCGGCGCGCCAGCAGGACCAGCGGCAGAGCCGCGAGGGCCGTGAGCAGTACCAGATGCAGCGCCAGCCTGTCGAGCAGTTCACGGATCACAGTCGCGGCACCTCCACGCTGCGGATCAGTTCGCGCAACAGATCGTCGACCCGCTGCCCCTCCACTTCCGCTTCCGCCGTCAACATCACGCGGTGCCGCAACGCGGGCAACGCCAGCTGCACTACGTCGTCGGGAATGGCGTAGTCGCGCCCTTCAAATGCGGCCAACGTGCGAACCGCCTGCATCAGCGCGATGCCGGCGCGGGGGGATGCCCCCAGGTGGAACTGCGGCCACTGACGTGTCAGCCGGACCAGCTTGTTGATGTAGTCCAGCAGGCGATCGGCGACCCGCACGTTACTGTTCGCCTGGGTGATCGCCACAATCTCGGCCGGCGACGTCACGGTCGACACGTCCCGCTCCAGCCGCTCATTGATGTCGACCTGGCAGCTGTGCATCTTCAAGATCGCCGCCTCCTCCTCGGCCCGCGGATAGTCGGCCACCAGTTTGAACATGAAACGGTCCAGCTGCGCCTCCGGGAGGTTGTACGTCCCCTCCGACTCGATCGGGTTCTGGGTGGCCATCACGAGGAAGGGGCGGTCGAGCGCGTGGCTCTTGCCGTCCACCGTGACGCGGTACTCCTGCATGATCTCCAGCAGGGCCGCATGCGTCTTGGCCGGCGAGCGGTTGATTTCGTCGGCCAGCAGGATCTGGGTGAACACCGGGCCGGGCCGGAACCGGAACTCCTGCGTTTTCATGTCGAAGATCGGAGCTCCGGTGATGTCGGAGGGCATCAGATCCGCCGTGAATTGAATACGGCCAAAGGCACAGCCGAGCACGCGCCCCAGCGTGCGGACAAACAACGTCTTGCCCAGGCCGGGCACGCTCTCCACCAGCACATGGCCGCTGGAGAACAATGCCACCAGCGACCCCAGCACCAGCTCGTCCTGCCCCACGAAAACCTTGCTGATCTCGCTGACCATCCGGTCGAATACGCGCCGCGCCGGCGTGGCGTGGGCCCCGGCCGCCAGGCTGCGCTGCACCGACAACACGTCGGGTGCCGCGTCCGGCGCGGCCGGTCGGGACTGCTGGCCGGGCCGCTGCAGTGACTCGCCACGCGGCGGAATCTCGCCGCGGGGATCCAGGGGTGCGCTGTTCATGTCTGTGCGTCCAATTCGGGTGAAGCGGGTGGCTCGAGTGGCAGGCCGGCAGGCGGTCCGGCGTGCCGTGGCCGCGTGACGGGGTCACGACGCGTGACCAGATGATAGTGCTCAACTTGACGCTGGGCGAACTGCGCGTCACCCGTTCTCTGCAGCAGTTCACCGAGCGCGTCGACATGTTGCACGAACGCCGCAGGATGCGCGTCTGGAACCGTTTCATCGGCGACCGTTCTGGGGCGGCCGAAAATGGGGTAGACACAGAAACAGTAGACCAGGCCCAGCACGCACCAGTGCGCGGCGAGCAGCACGCGTTCGCGCGTGGCACGCGACCATGCGGGCAGGGGCGTCCGGTCCGACACCATCGGGTCGCCAGGTCCGCTCTCCAGAAAACCCACGGCCGAGCCGGATCCACACGCCCGGATCAGATGCCCGGCCAGCTTCCGATGAGCATGGTTCACCAGCGGCAGATTCAGCAGGAACGACCCGTTGGTGATCACGATCACCTGGCTGCCCCCCCAGCCCGACTTCCGTATGCGGCTGACCAGAACGGTCGGACCGGCGCTGAGCAACGTCTCGTAGT
>DAISIS010000223.1:0-2369 GCA_036821925.1 Pirellulaceae bacterium | reverse complement strand
GTCTGGCCGGAGCGCCAGCAGCTCCTGCCGCATGGGAACCTGGAGCTGCCCCTGGGTGTGGATGCTCGTGGCTGCCGCGTCCACGCCTGCGCTCCATGGCCCCTGCAGCTGCGTCGCCTGCTGCCGCGGGCAGTCGCGCCGCACGGTAAACCACTCGATCGTCGCCTCGGCGGGCATCGCCAGACGATCCCGCTCATGCTGTGCGGCGGCCCGGGCCAGTCGCCGCATTATTTCGATCCGCTCGGCGGCCGGCGCGGCAGCGGACACTGCCTGCCAGTAGTGCGGTTCGGCGTTGTAGTCGCGCCCGATATACACGAGTGTCTTGCGTGTGGGAGACCGCAGCCACTGCTCGAAATACTGCTGCACCTCGGCACCGGGCGGACCGAAGTCGTCGGGTGCCCACACAATCACATCGCATTGCTGCAGGTCGCTGGCCAACCGGCGCCAGGTCGAGACCTGGCAGTCGGCCTCCTCAAACAGGGTGGCCAGCACGCTTGTGCCGTTGACGCTCCTGCCGGCTGCCCCGCGCCGGTGCCCGTACGCGGTCTCCAACTGCTCGGCGTCGCGGCAGCCGGCACCGGCAGCCAGGAGGACGATGGCCAGACTCATCGCCCGCCCGACGGCTGCAGACGCCGGCCGGACAGGAACTGGTCGCTGTGCGGCGCAGAGCGCGACCGGCGGGTCGTGGCCAGGTGTCCTCATCCCAAACGCTCCAATTGCCGGTGGAATTCGTCCAGGTTGTCCCAGCAGCGTTGGAATTGCGGCCGAGACAGTGTGTGGTTGCCGAAGAACACGTCTTCAAAAGCGATCATGGTGTCGTGGAGCAGTTCACGCAGACGCGGCTGCGTCCGCAGCTCGCGCAGGTACTGCCGATTGGTCTTGCCCTTCCTCAGCTGGATCGCGCGATGGTGGTCCAATTCCATCAGCTGATAGGCGTAGGCGTAGACGATTGCCATGCCGAAGTCCCCGGCCTGATAGCAGGCCCGCGCGGCAGCCAGCAGATCGCGATCGGTCGGCGGCAGCGTCATTGGCAGGTCTTCCAGCCGTTCCGGGCCGACCTGCATGCGTTCGACCGATGGGCCTCCCGTCACCCGGCGCCGGTCCAGGTGGCCGGCCGCCCACACGAGCAGCCACATGACGGCTGCCAGCGCGACCGCCAGCGCGAGCCAGGCGAGCAGCTGCATGATGCGCGACAAGAGCGACTGCGGCGGATCGTCAGCGGGGGCCGCGTCGGTCACCTCGGCCGCCCATCGCGACTGGCGGTACGCGTCGTCCTCCGGCGGCTGCACGCTGATCCGGCGCAACGTGTCCCGAGCCGGATCGTACCACGGCATGCCGGGCTGGGCGGGCAACGCGTCGCGCGCCGCGGCCACCGGCGATTCCGGATCCGCCACCGGGCTGCCGGCCTCCACAGCCAGGGGCCCGGAGAGCCATAACATGAGGGCGGCGACCGGCACGGTCATGGCAGTTGCTCCACCAGACGACTCCCCTCCGCACGCATCCGCAACTCCACCTCCCAGCCTTCCTGGCGAATCCGCAGATCGATGTAGGCCAGGAACCGCACCACCGCCAGAAACCCGGCCACGATCCACATCGCCAGGGGGACGCCGACGACGAACGTGCGCACGCGCACAGACCAGTCGTCCAGCACAATACCCTTGGCAGACAACAACGCACCGAACACACTCAGCGTCAGCAGGATGGCCAGCGCCGACACGCAGAGGGCCTGAACCAGCAGGCCCGACGGATTGGACCCGTGCAGCACCCTGCTCCGCCGGCTGACTGTGATCGCCTGCGGATCGGCCGCCTGCAGCGGGTTCTTCTCCAGCAGCAGAATCTCGTTCAGGAACGGCGCCGTGGTTCGTCGCACGAGGACGGCCAGCGTCAACAGCAGCAGCAGCGTCTCGGCCAACGAATACGCACTGCCGCGCTCCACCGCCAGCAGCAGGAGCCAGGCCGGCAGCACACCGCGCAACAGCAGGTGGCACAGCGCCGCACGGGGCACATAGGGGAGCGCTTCGCGGATCGCATCGCGAACCCTCGGCGCCGGGACGAACATGGCCCGCCCCAGATAGCTGGTCGCCAAGACCGATGCCAGCGGCGCCTCGATCACGATCAACAGAATCGTTGTCCACACGCACCGCACCGCGCCCGCCACCAGCTGGTCGCCCGCCACCAGCGCTTCCGCGTCGCTCGGCAGCATCCAGTTGGTCAGCCAGTAATTGACGATCGCCAGAGGGATCGCCCCCAGACTCATCGTGATCGCCAGCGGCCACAGGTACAGCCGGCAGACCTGCAGCGCAAGGTCCAGAATGTCCAGCACACTCCGCTCCCGCACGGCGATCAGCGTTCGATCGAACTCCACTTAC
>DAISIS010000222.1:0-8838 GCA_036821925.1 Pirellulaceae bacterium | reverse complement strand
CGGAGCTGTATCAGGTTCTCGCGCCGCAATAGTGCGATAGGCTCACCACATCCTCGTGCAGCCGGAGCTGCCATATGACCCGCCTGCGCCTTGCCTGCCTCCTGTGGTCCCTGGCCCTGTCCTGCACGGCGCATGTGCCGGACGCGCGTGCCGACAGCCAGATCGACCACCCGCGTATGCGTCTGGTGATCGACGCAGCTGGCCAGTGGCGATCGGTGATCGACAAGGCCAGCGGGCGCGAGCTGGTGCCCGGCAACCTGGCGCTGCCGATCGCTGAAGTGCATCATGGCCGCCGCCGCTGCGCCGCCGTGGCAGCGGTCGCAGATGGCGGGCGACTGATCGTGGCCTTCGCTGACACCGACACGGCCGCCACCTATGCGGTCGAGCAGAACGCTGATTGGATCGTGCTGCGACTCCTTTCGGTGACCGGCACGCGCCCCTCCGGCCTGACGCTGGTCCAGATCCCGGTGAGCATATCGCAGAACGTGGGCCCGCGGCTCAACGCCGCCTGGGATGAGCGGACTGTGGTCTGTGCGATGGCCGCCACGAACCAGGTGGACTGCCTGGGACGGGCAGGCCCTCCCGCAGTGCTGAGCGCCGTCACGCAGGATGCCCCGGGCCCCCGCATCGAAAACGCGGCGGTGGCGATCCTCGTCTGTCCGACACCGGAGTTCAAGGCCCTCGCCCGGGCGCTGTCGCACGCGTACGGACTGCCGGCCAATGAGGACGAGCAGGGCGTGCCGGTCAAGGATACCGATCTGGTGCGCGGTTCGTACTGGTTCCTCTCGTGCGGTGAAGACGACGTGGACCGAGTGATCGAGTACTGCCAACAGTCGGGCATCCGGCAGGTCATGCTGGCGTTCGATTCCTGGTGCATCAGCGCCGGCCATTACGTGTTCAACCTGGGACGCTATCCGCACGGGCAGGCCGGGCTCAAGGCGGTGGTGGAAAAACTCCACGCACACAACATCCTCGTCGGCATGCACACGTTCGTCTCCAAGATATCGAAGCGGGACCCCTACGTGACACCGGTGCCCGACCCGCGACTGCTGCGCGGTATCTCGGCGTCCTGGCAGCCGAGCGACGGATTGCTGGAGACCACCGTGCGGGAACCTGTGACGGCGGAGCAGACGGCAATCCGTGTGGCCGGCCGTCTGCAGTTCTGGCCCGGCAGTTCCGCGGTCGCCGATCGCGCCTGGGAGGGTGGCGTCGACAAGCATCGGGAGGTCATCGTCGGCGGCGAGATCGTGCGTTACGCGCGGATCGGTCCCGAGGGTGTGTGGGATACCTTTGAAGACTGCGAACGGGGCGCGTACGGGACGGCGGCCGCAGCGCACGCGGCGGGCGCGTCGGCCTATCACGTGTGCGTGGACGGTTGCATCAACGGGTACGTCATTGACCAGGAAACGACCCTGCTGGCTGAGGTCGCCGAGCGGCTGGCCGCCATCTTCAACGAGTGCGGCTTTGACATGGTGTACTTCGACGGCGGCGAAGACGTCGATCGGCGGCGGTTCAGTTACTACGTGGCCAACTTCCAGCAGCAGGCGATGCAGCGATTCGCGCAGCGCCCGGTGATCCATATGGGCACGATTATGAACCACTGGCTGTGGCATTCCTTCGCCCGCAGCTCGACCGTGGATCATTACCTCAACACGCTATCCGGTGCGATCGTCGCCGGCCAGCCGCCGACGCAGTGGCCGAGCGTGAAAGACCACGTCGACCGGTCGGTGCAGTATATGCTGTCGGTGCGGCAGGACATGATGCCGGGCGAGTTGGGTTGGTTTGGCGTGTGGCCTCCGGGGACGCGCACGTACACGGTGACCGTCAGCGATGCGGACGCCCAGCGCTATCGTGCGCTGGGTGGCGCGCAGCGCCCGGTCGCGCTGCCGAGCCGGGAGAACACCGTAATTACGGGACAGATGATTTCCCCCAGCGAACTGCGTGTGGACGTGGCCTACGACGGCCTGCAGCTGGACGAAATCGAGTACCTGATGTGCAAATCGCTCGGCTACGACGTGCCCATTTCGCTGCAGACCGGGTTCGCCCAGCTGGAGGCGCACGGCCTGTCGCCCGAGATCCTGGCGATCGTCCGCGGGTATGAAGCGATGCGGATGGGAGGCCTGGTATCCGACGAGGTCCGTGCGCGGCTGCGAGCGCCGGGCAAGGACTTTGCGCGCGTCCGCGTGGACGGACAGGACTCGTGGGCGGAGGTGGAGCGGATCGACAAACCGGCGGGCGAACGCGACGTGCGGGCGATGGTTGGCACCTGGGGTACGGGCAGCGTTGCGACGGTGTGGCACACGCAGCGGGATGGGCAACTGATCGTGGACGTCGACCCCGGCAGTGTCCGGCTAGTGAGTTTTGCCGGCGACCTGTTGCCCGTGGCCACGGAGGAGGGACGCACGCTCGTTCCCGTCAACGGGACGCGCACCACGCTGGTCTGCCCGCACCTGGCGCCGGCGCAGCTGCGCGCGGCCCTCAACGGCGCTGCAGTGCGCCTGCGCGCGCCGGCTCGACGGTGGATCTGCGCCGCCGACTTCAACCGCGTGGTGGGCCAGATGGCGCGGGGATCCGACGCGGGGGTACGCGATCCGGATGCGTTCGGCGACGTCCTGGTGGCGACTGGCCAGCCGGCGGCCAATCCGGCGCGCGAGTGGTTTGCCGAGTACACCGTGGAGATTCCTCGTGCGGGGCTGTGGACCATCTGGGGCCGGGTCCGCTATCCCCGCGGTGGCGACGACTCGTTCGGGTTTGTCGTGCCGGGTGAACCGGTCGACCTGACGCTGGGGGCGGGCCAGATCCTGGGCAACTGTGGCGTGCAGGCGGATCGCTGGCACTGGACAGGCAGCGGCAGCGGCTCGGCGACGGTCCCTCCCGGCCAGCCGCTCACCAGGAAACTGGCGGCCGGACCGTTTACGTTCCGCATTTATGCCCGCGAAGGACCTGGCAGCCCGCAGACCAACCCGCGGCTCAATCTGATTTGCCTAAGCGAAGACCCCGCGTTCGTGCCGACCGACGACGCTGCCAAGGCGTGGCTGGCCAACCGCTCGACGCCGTAACACGTGTTCGGCGGAGTCGGCGTCGGCCAGTGCCGACTGCGGGGATCTGCCGGCGGCGTGCAGCAGGAGGTTTCTGAAACTGAAATGGTCACGAGAATCATGTGGCTGGCGGCCGTGTGGGGAATCGCTCTGAACCTGGTGCCTGCGCTGGCCAGCGGTGCGGAGCGGGAACCGGAGTGTCGGGTCGTGCGGCAGGAGGGACGCATCGTGCTGCAGTCCTCCTGGTACACCCTGGTGCTGGACACCAGCGGCGCGTTGCGCGCTTGCGCGTGGTCCAACGAACGCACCGGACATACGGTTGATCTGGGGTCGGGTCTGGAGCTGGAGGTCGATCTCGGGCCATTCGGCGGCGTCGTCGAGACGCCGCCGTGGCGTGTGGCGGACGTGCAGTGGAGCACCGGTGCGCACGGCCAGGTCGTTGTCCGATTGGAGAGCGATGATCGGCCCCTGACGGCCACCGTGACCTATCGCTGGTCGGCCGACCAGCCGCTGCTGCACAAGTTCGTGGAAGTGGTGAACGAGAGTGAAGGACCGCTCGAACTGTTGAATGTCCGTCTGGGCGACTATCGGACGGGTGCCCGGCTGGAAGAGCGTGAGCAGGGCTTTCCGGTGTATCTTGATGGCGAGTTCTTCGTGACTCTCGCGCATCCGGCGGGCTGGGCGACAGGCCGCGACGGTCAGGTTCGGCTCTTTCAGCATCCCGGCACGACCCTTGCGCCAGGCGCTCGGTTCAGCTGCATGGAGGCGGTTTACGGTACCAGTCCGTCGGCAGCTGGCGCGCGGGCAGCGTTTGTGGAGCACGTGCGGAGCCGCATGCGGCGCGTAGTGCGCGGCCACGATCGCCCGTACACCATCTTCGATAATTTCGGATCGTGGCCCGAAGGGGCGGACCATGCGTGTTTCACGCAGAACACCGAGGCGCACCTGCTCCACAGCCTGGAGCGTCTGGCTGCCAGCCAGCAGGCGACCGGCTGCCGGTTCGATTTGTGCAACCTCCACTTCTGGGTCGACCATGCCGGTGACCTCCAACGTCTGGACCCCGCGCGGTATCCGCGCGGGATCGCTCCGATCAAACAGCGGCTGGACGCGCTGGGGATTGCCCCCGGGCTCTGGATCGACAGTTCGATGAACGCGTGGTCGATCGGTCAGAACCCTGCGGTTGCGGCCTCTCTGGCCGACGATCGCAGCTGGTTCTGCCGCGCGAGCGAGCCGATCCGTTCGCTGTACCGCGAGGCGTTCCTGTATCACATCCGCGAGAATGGTGTGCGTCTGATCAAGTTCGACAACCTCCGCAGCGTCTGCAACAACCGGCAACACGAACACCTGCCGGGGGTCTACTCGACCGAGGCCATCACCAACAGCGTGATCGAGTTCCTCACGGAGCTGGATGCCGCCTGCCCGGACGTGTTCCTGATGCTCTACTGGGGGCATCGTTCGCCGTGGTGGCTGCTCTACGGCGACACGCTGTTTGACTCGGGGATCGGAATCGAAGCCGCGACTCCGGCGACGCAACCTGCGCCGCACGCGCGCGACAGCGTCACGCAGAAGCTGGATCAAGCGCAGGAGCACGCCCGCGACATTCCGCCACTCGGCAAGGATTCGCTGGGCGTCTGGCTCTCTGACTGGGGCTGGAACAGCTCGATTGGCAAGGAGCGGTGGCAGGAAGGTGTGGTGATGGACATGTGCCGCGGCAGCATGCTTATCCAGCTCTGGGCGGACCGCGACTGGCTGTCGCCTCCCGAGTGGGATCAGCTGGCCGATTTCGTCGCACTCCTGCGGCAGTGCCCGGCGTGCTTCCGTCGCCCGCGGTGGATTCTGGGCAGTCCGTCCCGGGACGAACCGTATGGATACGCCTGTTCAGACGGCGTGCGCGCGTTTCTGGCCATCCACAACGCCACCTGGCAGGACAGCGTGGTCCCGCTCGCGTTCGGACCCGACTGCGGATTGCCGGCAGGAGGCCGTTGGGATGTGTACCGCTGGTATCCTGAGCCGGCCCGGCTCACCGGCGACAGCGAGACGTTTGGCGAACAGGCTGCGATCGCGCTGCGCCCGTTTCAGGTCGTGTTGCTCGAAGTTGTGCCGGCGGGCACCGCGCCAGCGCTGACACGGGATCTTCCTCTTCAACGCATGTCGACCGGCTTCGACGAACCCAGTTGCGCGATGGATGTCCAGGTCAGCCAGACTCCACCGCCGCCCCGTAAGGAAGGCAAGGAGCGATGGACCGTGCTGCACCCCCGCAGCGTCGCGTCAGCCGGGGGCGCGACACTTGCGGTGCAGGAGGACGGTTCGATTCTGGCCAGCGGCAGCAACGCGAGTCCCGACACATACACCATCGTCGCGGAGACAGATCTGGAGCGGATCACGGGGTTGCGGATCGAGGTGCTCCCCGACGCGTCGCTTCCTGCCGGAGGTCCTGGCCGGTGCGCCAACGGCAATCTGGCTCTGGCAGAAGTGACGCTGGATGCGGTGCCGCGGTCAGACGCGTCCGCCGGCGCACGCGTCGCCTTCACACGGGCACTCGCCGATTTCTCCCAGACAAGTCATGGCGGCTGGCCAGTCGCCGGGGCCATCGACGGTGATCCAGGCACCGCGTGGTCCATTTTTCCGCAGGTGAGTTGCCCGCACATTGTGGTCCTGGAAGCGGAGACAGCCTGCTGTTATTCTGGGGGAACAACGTTGACTTTGTCGCTGCTGCAGGGCTGCCAGAGTGGGCCACCAGACCACACTATCGGCAGGTTGCGGCTGGCCGTCACGGGCGATCCGCCGCCGTTCGATCAGCCCGCGCGGTTGGCCCCCCGCACGCTGGCGTTGAAATGCAGCGTGCCTGCCTCCGACGCGGGCGGCACGGCGATCGTGGCGGCAGAACTCCGCCAGGATGGTGCGCCGGTTCTGCAGTCTGACATCGGCACGCATTTCGGGGCTGTGGCCCGCGTGGCCGGCCAGCAAGTGCAGTGCTGTGCAGTGCTGGGGCAGGTGACTTACCCGTCATCGTGGCAGGCGTGGCGCACACCGATCGCGCCGGCGTCTGCCGCACCACAGCTGGAGATGTCCATTACAGCTGAGGTCTGGTCCGGCCTCGATTTCCGGGCGTATTTCCTGCCCCGTTGAAGCGCGCCGGGGGGGGTGGGTCGACCGATGCTGGGGTGCGTTCCCGATGACATCACTGGCCGGTGTGATCCGCTTCCTCGCCCGGTCCAGGCTAGGAGTTGACGTCGCGGGGGAGTACCATATGTCGGACTGCAGAGTACTTGAACCCGCGCCGCGCCGGGCTTGTACGGGTGTCGAGAATATCCTGTGGCAGGTGATTATGACGGCAGAGCTCAATCCTGATGATCCGGATCGACGTGACGCGAATCGGCCGGAAGAGGTTCCACACGATCCGGCTCGTGCCACGCCTGCGGTGCCCGGGCGTCCCACGCATCCGCTGCTTGCTCGAGCCCGCGAACGATTCAAGGAGTTGGCATCTGTGGGGGTTGCGCAGTGCATCCTGACGCCCGACATGTCGCGTACGGTTCTGCGGTCGCTGGAGCTGGGTTTTGCCCAGATGGTCAAGGAAGAGGGGCCCGTCATGCAGCGGCAGTTCGCCCAGGACGTGGAAGCCGCGGTTACGTGGGCTGCCCAACGGCTGCTGGAAGCCAAGCGGCACTTGGCGGCGGACATCCCGGGTCAGAAGCAGACACAGCTGCAGAGCCTGGCCATCCTGGAGGTGCAGGCGCTCGAAATGATGTTGCCGGAGTCATCTGCCATGCCAGAGCACTCTCCTACGGACGCCGGTGAGCCACGGGACGTCACGGTGCCAGCGGGTCAGCTCCAGTCGTTCTGCGGGCTGCTGAACGACGGGCTGGATTTCGCCCAGAAGGCCGAGACGGCTGCCGACCGGCGCGACCAGCATGCGTACGAGGGAAACTATGTGCTGAGCCGCAACAAGTGGCGCAGAGCGGCCCGCACGCTCCGCCGCCTGCTGCGTGACGCGGGGCCGGAAACGAGCGATGTGAGTATCGGGCTGCGCGGCTTTCAGATCGAGTTGGCGTCCCACGCCGGCAGCGTGCGCATGTTCCTCAAGGCGCTGTCCGCGCGGCAGCTGGCAGCTCAGACCCGGCAGCGCCAGATCCAGGTCCTCGAACCCCATTGTCTGGTCGGCGATCTGCTGGCCGCCCTCTTCGACAGGCATTTTGCCTTCACCATCGATACGCCCCGCGGGATGCCTGCACAGCAATCGCAGGAACTGGTCACCGCGGCCCACGAACTGATGTGGCAGAAGATCGAAGAGCCGATCTCGGAACTGCTGGCGCAGCCGAGCGAATTGAGTCCGGCACGCTTTAAGGCCGCGGTGGAGGTGGAGTTGCGGAAGGCGATCGCGGAAGTGAACCAGCACTATGCGGCCCAACGCGTGACGATCAGTATCACGTCGAACAACATCCGCGAGATCCGGCGGCGAGACTGGTAGCCGCGCCCCAGACCGCGGGCTGTGGCAGTGCGGCCGACTTCTTTGCGGCAGGGAGCATCGGGATCATGACGCTGCGGTGGTCGATTGCCGGACTGACTGTGATCTGGCTGGTTTGCGCCGGGATGAGCCCGCCGCTTCACGGGACCGACTTCGTGGGCTACGTGCCGACCGAGGAGGCTTTCGGTCCGCACGGGGGTGGTTACGAGACACGTCGGACCAGCTGCATCAACCTGGAGGTGCAGGCTGGCCGCCAGATCGTCGACGCCGCGCTGGAACTGGCGGCCCGGATGAAACCTGGCGAACTGCCCCTGCCACCGCGGGCACCGCAGGGCCAGCCGTGGACCTACGGCAACGTCCCGCCCGAACTCCAGTAGGCCCTCGTCCCCGCACGGCAGCCGCAGGGCGTTTGCCCGGCGATCCAGCGCGCAACGGCTGTGCCGTCGATTCCCGTGCGCCAGATGGTACAATCGACTCCTGGTCCGCGCGAAATGCGTTTTTGCGCGGATCGCCTCAGCGGTATGCCGGGACCGCACTTGATCTGCCGAGACGCTTCCAACAGGGTCACACAGATGAGTCGTTCGACACACACGCGCCGGAGTTTTCTGAAGAAAGCATCGGCCGGAATCCTGGCGGCGGGATGGGGGATCCCGAGCTGGCTGCGGCCGGCCCGGGTCGCAGCGGACGTTGTCTACGTGGAAACGCCGCTGCAGACCGACCTGAGCAAGATCGACTTTTCGCGCAGTGATCGGCTTCGCATCGGCGCGATCGGGCTGAGGCACCAAGGTGCCGTCCTCACCGAGAATGCCCTGCCGCTGGGCGACGTGGTGGCGATGTGCGACGTCGATCGCAACGTGGCGGAGATGGCCCGGGCACGGTTGGGCGGCAAGGCCGACCTCTACGAAGACTATCGCCACGTGCTGGACCGCCAGGACATCGAAGCGGTGTTCATCGCCGTGCCTGACCACTGGCACACCGCCATGGCCATCGCGGCGTGCCGGGCGGGCAAGGCCGTCTATTGCGAGAAACCCCTGACACTCACCATCGACGTAGGCAAGCGGCTCTGCCAGGTGGTCCAGGATACGCATGCCATCCTGCAGGTCGGCACCTGGCAACGCAGCGATTTCCGCTTCCGGTTGGCCAGCGAAATGGTCCGGCAGGGCCGGCTGGGAAAGCTTCGGAAAGTCACGATCACACTCGGCAAAAACACGATCGGCGGGCCCTTTCCCACGCAGCCGCTGCCTCCGCACCTCAACTGGAACCTCTGGCTCGGCCAGGCGCCGGTCGCCGACTACTGCCCGGAGCGATGCCACAACCGATACCGATTCTGGTTCG